>NZ_NBCN01000003.1:0-238471 GCF_002099185.1 Streptomyces sp. CB03238
GGGGGGCCGGGGCCGCGGCCGGCGCGGGGGGCTTCTCCGGCGCGGCCCGGGGCTCCGGCGGGGGCCGGCCGGTCCGCCGGGGCCGGGGCGCCCGCGCCGAGGGGGGCGCCCGCCGGGCGCGGGGCGCCGGGGGCCGGGGCGCGCCCGCCCGGGGGGCCCGCGCCCACGAGTGGGGCAGCCGGGCGCGGGGCACCGGGCCCCAGTGTCGTGTCGGGCGGCGGCGTGACCGCCGGGGGCGGGGGTTCCGCGTCGGGGGACGTGCCGGTGGGGGGCGGGGCGGGCGTGCAGACGGTGCCGAGCGCGTCGGCGGGGAGGTCCAGGTGCCGGGTCCAGGCCCGGCCGGACGAGGTGACCGGCCGCAGCCGCCGGTCGGCGTCCACCGCGAGCAGCACCGCCTCGTGCTGGACGCCCGGGCCGAACAGGGTGGTGGCGGCCTCCTCGACGCAGCGCGCGACGTCCCGGGGCGTGACCGCGCCGACGAGCGACGCGGCGGCCACGCGGAGGCTCCGTTCGCGGGTGACGGCCCTGCGGTGTTGGGAGACCAGCTCCCACAGCCGGGCCATCACCAGCAGGAACATGACGGCGGAGAACACGGCGATGACGGCGGCGTCCCGCACCGTGCCGAGCAGGGCCTCGGAGAGCAGGATGGCGGGCGCGATGAGCGACGCGCCGGCGAGGACGGCGAGGCGGCGCTTGGCGAGGCCGGGCCCGGGCTGGGGCGCCCGTTCGGTGAGCCGCACCATGGACGGGTGCAGGGCGGCCAGGCCCCAGGCGGTGAAGAACACCACCCAGCCCAGGTCCATGTAGGTGCCGACCTGCCAGGTGCCCTGGAGTTGCAGCAGCCCGTACAGGACGTCCGAGGTGAGGATGCCGAACGTGCCGATGGCGAGCAGCTGGAGGGACCGCTCGCGCGTGCCGCCGAGGGTGAGCAGCCGGACCAGCATGGCCAGGATCAGTACGTCGCCGAGCGGGTAGGCGAGCGCGGCCGCCTGCTGGATCCAGGTCTCGCCGCCGGCCATGGTGAGCGGGTTGATCAGGTGCGCCCAGGACAGCAGGGCCAGCCCGGAGGTGAGGATGAGCGCGTCGAGCAGGCTGGCGAGGTCGCGGGATTCGGTGCGGTAGCGGATGAACCCGAAGAGCCCGGCGGCGAACAGCGGATAGGTGGAGAGGTAGAAGACGTCCGCGAGCGACGGGAACGGGTTGGTCTGGCCGAAGGCCGCTTCGAGGATGTTGTAGGTGGTGTCCCCGGCCGTAAAGGTGAGGTTCGCGGCGGCGAGCATCAGCCATGGCCAGCGTCTCGCGGGCCGGTGGAGGCGGATGCCGACGAGCATCGCCACGACGCCGGCCAGCCCGATGACGGCCCACATGCTCGTGTGCCGTTCCGGAACCGTCAGGTACACGACGGTGAAGGGGATTACGAAAAGGACGTACGCCACCATCAGGCGGTGTGCGGAGACCGGTGGCTTCCTCCGGCCGGTGACCGGGCCGGGCCCTCGGTCCGGCACCCGTCTGCCGTTCGGCCGGAGCCAGTGTTCCAGACGTGTGTTCGGCTCCACGGGGACCTGCCGGTGGGTCTAGATTCGTCCGAACGGGTATATTTACGACGTATATGTACACCCTGCTCCGATACGTGACGAGGGTCAAGGGATGCCCGAGCAGGCAGCTTCCGGGCGGCGACATCGTCGGCGTGGCCGGCTGAGCCGGGACCTGGTGCTGGCCACGGCGCTCGCGCTGGTCGACCGGGAGGGCCTGTCGGCGTTGAGCATGCGGCGGCTGGCGGCGGAGCTGGGCGTGGAGGCGATGGCCCTGTACCGGTACGCGGCGGGGAAGGACGCGCTGCTGGACGGGCTGGTCGAGGCGGTGTTCACCGAGCTCCTGGACACCTTGGACGAGGCCGCGGGGGAGACCGGCTGGCGCGGCGAGCTCCACCGCACGGTCCGCGGGATCCACCGCGTCTCGCTGCGCCACCCGCACGTGGTCCCGCTGCTCGCAACCCGGATGCTCGCCGTGCCGCTGTCCCGCCGCCCCCAGGCGGTGCTGCGCGCGCAGGAACGCCTCCTGGCGCTGCTGGCCCGCGCCGGGCTCGACGACCACCGTACGCAGCTGGCCTACCGGGCCGTGATCGCCTGGGCCCTCGGCTACGTCTTCGTGGAGCTGACCGCCGTGGTGGACGACCCCGATGAGCCGGAACCGGCCATCCGGCTGGGCCTGCACCGTATGCCCGTGCACGAGCTGCCCCATCTGCGCGCCACCGTGCCCGCCCTCGCGGAGCGCGCGGGTGAGGAAGTCCTCGCCGTGGGCCTCGACGCACTGCTGGACCGTTTCCTCACCGGGCCGGGAAGGGAACCGATGACGTAGTCGGTCGACACCGCCGGAAGGGCACCGTATGACGACCTCCGTGCACGGTCCCGCAGAGGAGGCCGCGGGCCCCTCGGGAGCGTCCACCGGGCCGCCCCGCTCGCGCAGAGCGCTGGTGGCGGGCTCGGTGGGCAACTTCATCGAGTGGTACGAGTTCGGCGTCTACGGCTTCTTCGCCACGATCATCGCCGCCAACTTCTTCACCCCCGAGGGCGGCAGCGACGCCGAGGCGCTCATCAGGACCTACGCGTCGTTCGCGCTGGCCTTCTTCTTCCGGCCGGTGGGCGCGGCGCTCTTCGGCCGCGTCGGCGACCGGATCGGGCGGCGCCCGACGCTGATCCTGGTGGTGCTGCTGATGACGGCCGCCACCACGCTGATCGGTCTGCTGCCGACGTACGCCACGATCGGCGCCTCCGCGCCCTGGCTGCTGACGCTGCTGCGGATCGTCCAGGGACTGTCGGCCGGCGGGGAGTTCGGCGGCGCCGTGTCGCTGATGACGGAGTTCGCCCCGCCGGGCAGGCGTGGCCTGTACGGGGCGTGGCAGTCGTTCACCGTGGCGCTGGGCCTGCTCGGCGGCGCCGGGGTGGCGGCCGTCCTCGCCACCGTGCTGTCCGAGGCGGAGCTCGGGTCGTGGGGCTGGCGGCTGCCGTTCCTGCTGACGCTGCCCATGGGGCTGGCCGCCCTGTGGCTGCGGCTCAGGCTGGAGGAGACGCCGTCGTTCCGGCGGCGGCACGGTGAAGCGGCCGCTGCTCCGGTACGGGAGACGGTCAGGGCCATCGTGCGGGGCGTGGGCCGGCTGATGGGCTGGTCGGCGGCCGGGTACACCTTCCTGGTCGTCATGCCGTCGTACCTCCAGAGCGTCCTGGACGCGACGTTCCAGCAGGCGCTGGTCGCCACCGTGCTGGCCAACGCGGGCTTCGCGGCGGCGATCCTGCCGGCGGGCGCGCTGAGCGACCGGGTGGGGCGGCGCGCGGTGATGGTGTCCGGTGCGGTGGTGGCCGCGCTGTCGGCGTTCCCGCTGCTGAACCTGTTGCAGGATCCCGCCGCCCCGACGGCCGCCAAGGGCCTCGCCGTGTGCGCGGCGGGTGCCGTCGTCGGGCTGATGGCGGGGCCGGGGCCCGCGATGCTCGCCGAGATGTTCCCCACCCGCGTCCGGTACACGGGCCTGGGGCTCGCGTACGCCCTGTCCAACGCGGTGTTCTCGGGCTGCGCGGGCCTCGTCATCACCGAGATGATCAAACGGACGGGCAGTATCGACATCCCCGCGTACTACGTGGCCGCCACGTGCGCGGTCAGCACCCTCGCCCTGGCCGCACTGCGGGGCGACGACCACCGCCGCGCGCTGCGCGACTGAGCCAGGAGGGTCATGCGGGTCATCGGGCTGATGTCGGGTACGTCGTACGACGCCGTCGACGCCGCGGCCGCCGAGCTGTCGCTGGACGCCGGCACTCTCGTACTGACGCCCCTGGGCATGGTGAGCGCCCCCTATCCCGGCGAGCTGCGTGCCGCCCTGGCCGCGGCCCTGCCCCCGGCGACCACCAGCATGAAGGAGGTGTGCCGGCTCGACACGCGTATCGGCCAGGTGTTCGCGTCGCTCGCCGTGTGGGTCGACGCGGAGCTGTGCGACGGGCGCGCCGACCTGATCGCCTCCCATGGGCAGACCGTCTACCACTGGTCCGAGGACGGCACCGTGTACGGCACCCTCCAGCTCGGTGAGCCGGCCTGGATCGCCGAGGCGACGGGCCGCCCGGTCGTGTCGGACCTCCGCGCCCGCGACGTCGCCGCCGGCGGCCAGGGCGCACCGCTCGTCAGCATCGTCGACGTCCTGTGGCTGCGCGGGCGCCCCGGCGTGCCCGTCGCCCTGAACCTCGGCGGCATCGCCAATATCACCGTGGCCGCCGGGACCGGGCCGCCGGCCGCGTTCGACACGGGGCCCGGCAACGCCCTGATCGACGCGGCCGTGCACCACGTCACCGGCGGCAGGCTCGGGTACGACGAGGACGGCGCCCTGGCCGCCCGGGGCCGGGTCGACGAGGCGCTGCTGCGGCGGCTGCTGGACGATCCGTACTACGCGCAGCCGCCTCCCAAGACGACGGGCAAGGAGCTGTTCCACCTCCCCTACCTGCGTGCCGCCCTGGCCGGGCACGACGCGCTGCCCGCCGAGGACGTCGTCGCCACGCTCACCCTGCTCACCGCCCGGACCGTGGCCGATGCCGTCCGCTCCGTACGGGCGAGCGAGGTCGTCGCCTCGGGCGGCGGCACCCGCAACCCGGTGCTGATGGCCATGCTGCGTACGGAACTGGGCGGCATCCCGCTGCGCGGCTCGGACGAGCTGGGGCTGCCGTCGGCCGCGAAGGAGGCGTACGCCTTCGCGGTGCTCGGGTTCCTGACGGTCCATGGGCTGGCCGGGACGGTTACGGCGTGCACCGGCGCGCGGCACCCGAGCGTGCTGGGCTCGCTCACGCCGGGCCGGCACGGGCTGCGGCTGCCGGAGCCGGCGGCCACCGCCCCCGTACGGCTTCGGGTGTACGGCAGTTGACATCATCCGGCGTCGATCTGTTTCAGCCCCTCTTCTCGCGGCGACCCGGAAGGGACGAACCAATCGACGGACTGGGAGAGTTCCATGAGTGACTGGCGCCAGCAGGCGGTGTGCCGCGACGAGGACCCCGACCTCTTCTTCCCCATCGGCAACACCGGCCCGGCCCTCCTCCAGGCGGAGGACGCGAAGACCGTCTGCCGCCGCTGCCCCGTGCGGGAGCCGTGCCTGGAGTGGGCGCTGGAGTCCGGCCAGGAGGCAGGCGTCTGGGGCGCCACGACCGAGGACGAGCGGCACGCCCTGAAGCGCCGCCGCGCCGCCCGCCGGGTTTCGCGGGGCACCGGCTGAGGTGCGGCCCAGGGGTGTCGTGACCGTGCGTTTCGACAACGCGACGGAGCGTTCGTGGGTCTGTTCAGGGAACACCTGACCGGTTTACGGTGGTGTGGCCGTATAGCGGCCGCCCATGTCCAGAGAGGTGGCCGACACCTCCCGGCTACCGATCCGGAATCTCATGCTCAAAGCCCGAACCGTTTCCGCCGCGCTCACGAGCGCGCTCGTCGTCGTGCTCGTCGGCTGTGCCGCCGGCGGCAGCGGCGCCGCCGAGCGCCTCACGGCACCCCCGGCCGCCCCTGCCCCGGGTACGCCCACCGCAGCGGCGGTCGCCGACCCAGCGCCCGCGGCGCCTGCGACACCCGTGGCACCCGCCGCCCCGGTCGCGCCCTCCCCCGAGCCGTCGCCGAGCGAGACGGCACGCACCCGGGCCGCCGTGGTGGCCATCCCGGCCATCGGTGTCGAGGATCTGCGGGTCGTGCCGTACGAGGGGACGACCGACGACTGGCCGGGCACGAGGATCCAGAACCGTGGCGCGGCCGCCAGCCCGTACGGGCCGGACGGCGGTGTGGGCCCCGGCGAGATCGGCAACTACCTCGTCACGGCCCATCGCCTCTCCGCCGGCGGCCCACTGCGCGACCTCCCGGCCCTCGACGAGGGCGACTCGGTCCTCGTCACGTCGGGCGGCACGGTGCACGAGTACCGGATCACCGAGACGCGCAAGACGTCCTTCCGCTCCGAGCGCTCCCTGGCCGAGCAGCGCGCCGCGGTCCCGGGCAAGCCGGGCGAGCGGCCCACCAAGGCGATGATCACCGTCTCCACGTGCGCGACGCCCGAGGACGACGCGGCCGGGAACTTCTGGCGGGACGCCAAGGGCAACCCGGAGCACCGTATCGACAAGGTGGGTGTGCTCGTCTCATCGAAGAAGGCGCAAGGGCAGTGACTTCAGGCCGCTGATGAAGCGGGAGACCAGCCGTCTCGGCGGCCCGGCCCGCTCGTACGGCGACAGCACGCGCAGCACCTCCTCGTGCAGGACCCGCAGCTGGAGCCGGGCGAAGTGCGCGCCGAGGCAGACGTGCGGGCCGTCACCGAACGACACGTGCGGGCCGTCACCGAACGACACGTGCGGGTTCGGCGAGCGGGCCAGGTCCAGGCGGTGCGGGTGGAAGTCCTCGTGCGCCCAGGAGTCGAGCCAGGCGCGGAAGGCCCTCGGATCGCTGCGTTCGAGGGAGCGGCGCACCATGCGGTCGAGCCAGGCGTCCCGGAGGGTCCCCCCTGCTCGAGCGCAGCCGAGCAGGTCTGCGGCGGCCTCGGTGGTGGTGTACGCGCCGGGGGCGTCCTTGGCCTCCCCGTATCCGCGCAGGTCCACGAGGGCGTAGCTGAACGCCGTGCGGTCGAGGTCGGGGAGGACGGGCCGTAGGCGGCCCGGTCGGCGAGCCGGCCGTGGACGGCGAGGACCCGGTGAGGGCCGTCGCCGATCCGCTGGTGGGGCGGGAGCAAAGGGGCCACGGTCGCTCCGATCGACAGCGGGAGTCAGCAGGCAGCAGGAGGGGACGGCCGGACGGCTTGCCTCGGCCCCTGCCCGGCGCCCCCACAAGACCGCCCTCCGGGGTGACGGGGCGCGCCGCCGGTTTCCTCGCACGAAGGTGCGGTCCCGGCGTGGCTCCAGCAAGAAATCTGGGCAAAGGGGCAGAAATGGTTCACGTAGCTGCCCTGTGCCGCCGTCGGCTGGAGACTGAGATGCGCGTGATGCTGGTTCACCCGAGTGCCCTGATGTACTCGGAGATCTTCCTGCGACTCGAGCCGCTGGGTCTGGAACGGGTGGCCGCGGCGGCGCGCGACGCCGGTCACGAGGTACGCGTGGTGGACCTCCAGGTCCTCACCCGCGACCTGCTCGACCGCGAGCTGGAGTCGTTCGCGCCCCAGGCGCTGGGCATCTCGCTGAACTACCTGGCCAACATCCCCGAGGCGATCGAGATCGCCCACCACGCCAAGGCCGCCTCCCCGGGGTGCTTCGTCTTCCTCGGCGGCCACAGCGTGTCGTTCATCGCCGAGCACGTGCTGGAGCAGGCCGAGGGCGCGGTCGACGCGATCGTACGCGGCGAGGGCGAGCCGGCCGTCGAGCCGCTGCTGGCGGCGGCGCGCGACGGCGGGCTGAAGGACGTCCCGGGTGTGGTGTGCGCGGAGGGCCGCGGACCGGCCCCGAAACTGCTGGACAGCCTGGACAGTCCCCGGCCCGCCCGCGACCTGATGCGCAAGCGCAACCGCTACTTCATCGGGGAGCTGGACCCCTGCGCCTCGATCGAGTTCACCCGGGGCTGCCCCTGGGACTGCTCCTTCTGCTCCGCGTGGACCTTCTACGGGCGCAGCTACCGCAAGGCGTCCCCCGAGGCGGCGGCGGAGGAGATGGCGTCGATCCGGGAGCCGAACGTCTTCATCGTCGACGACGTGGCGTTCATCCGGCCGGAGCACGGCGACGGTATCGCCGCCGAACTGGAGCGCCGGCGCATCCGCAAGCAGTACTACCTGGAGACCCGCAGCGACGTCCTGCTGCGCAACGAGGAGGTCTTCGCCCGCTGGACCCGGCTCGGCCTGCGCTACATGTTCCTCGGCATGGAGGCGCTCGACGCCGAGGGGCTGGACCTCTACCGCAAGCGGGTGAGCCCGGACGACAACTTCAAGGCCCTGGAGACGGCCCGCCGACTGGGCATCATGGTGGCCATCAACCTGATCGTCGACCCCGCCTGGGACGCGGAACGCTTCCGCCTCGTACGGGAGTTCGCCCTGTCCGTACCGGAGATCGTGCACCTGACGGTGATGACGCCGTACCCGGGCACGGAGATCTGGCACACCGAGGCCCGTCAGCTGACGACCCGTGACTACCGGCTCTTCGACATCCAGCACGCCGTCGTGCCCACCACGCTCCCCCTGGAGGAGTTCTACCGGGAGCTGGTGCGCACCCAGGCCGTGCTCAACCGCAAGCACCTCGGGCTGCGCAACGCCATCGGCGCCATGAGCGTGCTGGGCCGCAACCTCGCCCGGGGCCAGACGAACTTCGCGCGCATGCTGTGGAAGTTCGGCAGCGTCTACAACGTGCAGCGCCAGCTGGCGGACCACCGCAAGCATGTGCGGTACGAGCTGCCGCTGCCCAAGCACCGTGCCACGCCGCCCGGCCGGCAGGATCTGTTCATCCATACGAGGGCCGCCTCCCATGCCCGCCCGCAGGCCGACCCGGAGCCCGACGGCGTCTGACCCCGTGCCTTCCTCCGTCCGAGTACACCCGCCGGGTCGCACGGTCCGTACCGGTGGCCGGTGTGGAAGGTTGAGGAGTCCCAGTCCAGGCGAGGAGACACGTGTGCGGTCCGGGTTCGTGAAACGGCGCCTGAGCCTGCTGCCCACCGACCCGCTGGGCTCCCTCGCCGAGCTGGTGCTGCGCTTCCCCGTCCGTACGCTGCTGCTCACCGGCTGCGCGCTGCTGGTCGCCGCGGTGGCGGCCGTGGGCGTGAACGAGAACCTCTACCACGGCGGTACGACGGCGCCGGGCGCCGAGTCGGCGCGCGCCGAGCACACGCTCTCCACGGCGTTCCGCGGCGGCAGCCCGACGGTGACCCTGGTGGCGACGGCCCAAGGCTCGGTGGACGATCCGGCGGCGGTGCGCGCCGGGACGCTGCTCGCCGAGCGGGCGCGCACGCTGCCGAAGGTGGTCGGGGTGCGCGCGTACTGGCCGCAGCGCCCCGCCTCGCTGCGCGGGCGTGACGGGCGGGCGGCACTGGTGCTGCTGCGGGTCGCGAGCAGTGAGGCGACCGCCCACAAGGACGTCGAGCCGCTGCTGAAGGAGCTGACGGGTCGCCACGGTCCGCTGACCGTCGCCGCGACGGGGCCGACGCCGGTGGGGCTGGCCATCGAGCGGCAGAGCCGGCTGGACCTGCACCGTACGGAGCTGCTGGCGGCGCCGCTGACGGCGGCCGTCCTCGTCGTGGTCTTCGGGGGTGTCGTCGCGGCGGGCCTGGCGCTGCTGGTCGGGCTGTGCGCGGTGGTGGGGGCCGCCGCCTTCCTGAGCGGGCTGTCGGGTCTGACGACGGTGTCGGTGATCGCGCTGAACCTGACCACGGCGCTGGGGTTCGCGCTGGCGGTCGACTTCAGCCTGTTCATGCTGGCCCGCTACCGGGAGGAGCGGGCGCGGTACCGCGAGGAGCGGGACCCGGGCGAGGCCGTGCACCGGGCGCTGGTGGCGACGGTGTGCAGCACGGGCCGTACGGTGGTGTGTTCGGCGCTGACGGTGATGGGGAGCCTGGCGGCGCTGCTGGTGTTCCCACTGGACATGCTGCGTTCCGTGGCGTACGGCGGTATCGCCGTGGTGGCGTTGAGCGCGCTGCTCGCACTCACCGCGCTGCCGGCCGCGCTGCTCCTGCTGGGCCCGCGGATCGACGCGCTGTCGGTGCGCCGACGCCGGCCCTGGGCCGCCCCGGACGGCGGCCGCTGGTACCGCGTCGCGTACGCGGTGATGCGCCGGCCCGTGCCGGTGGTCCTGGTGCTGGGTGCCGTGCTGACCGCGCTGGTGCTGCCGTTCGCGGGTGCCCGGTTCGGTACGTTCGACGACCGGGCGCTGCCCGCCGGTTCGGCGACGCGGCAGGCGACGGACACGCTGCGCCGGGACTTCGACCACCACGCGCTCCACCCCGTGCAGGTGGCGCTGCCCGGGCTGGACGCCCGGGCCGGTGCCTTCGCGCTGGACGGCTACGCCCGGCGGCTGGCCCGGCTGGAGCATGTGGCGCGGGTGGAGACGGCGACGGGGACGTACCGGGAGGGCGGGCGCGTGGGAGCCCCGGAGGCGGGGCACGGCTACGCCTCGCCGGCCGGTGTGTGGGCGGCCGTCGTGACCGACGTCGGTCCGGAGACGGCGGAGGGCGCGGAGGTGGTACGGGCGGTGCGGGCCGTCTCCTCCCCGGTGCCGGCGCTGGTGGGCGGCACACAGGCGTGGCTGGCGGACCTGGGGGACACCATCCGGGCCGGGGTGGTGCCGGCGCTGTCGCTGATCGCCGTGGTGACGCTGCTGTTGCTGGGGTGGTGCACGCGCAGTGTGGTGCTGCCGTTGAAGGCGCTGGTCCTCAATGTGCTGAGCCTGAGCGCCACGTTCGGGGTGATGGTGTGGGTGTTCCAGGAGGGGCACCTGAGCGGGTGGCTGGGCGGTTTCACGGTGACGGGGGTGACCGACACCGTCGTACCCGTGCTGGTGCTGTGCGTGGCGTTCGGGCTGTCGATGGACTACGAGGTGCTGCTGCTGTCGCGGACCGTGGAGGAGCACGAGGCGGGTGCGTCGACGCGGCAGGCGGTGGCGCGTGCCGTGCAGCGTACGGCCGGTCTGTTCACGGCGTCCGCGCTGGTCGTCATCGTCGTCATGGCCGCGCTGGCGGCGTCCGGTCTGCTGCTGCTGAAGGTGGTGGGGGTGGGTCTGGCCGTGGCGGTCCTCGTCGACGCCACGGTGATCCGGCTGCTGCTGGCGCCCGCCCTGATGGCGCTGCTCGGCCGGGCCAACTGGTGGCTGCCGGCCCTCCGCCCCGCCCTTCAGTCCTTGGTGCCGATGAAGAGGTAGTAGGGCACGCGGGCCGGCAGGTACGGCACCGGGGCGAGCCTCTCCCGCACCTGGACGGTGCTGAACCGGGCGCGGAGGTAGGGGAGGTGGTCCGGGGAGAGGAAGACGTTGTTGTGGCTGAACCAGGCGGGCCACAGGTGCCGCCGCCACGCGGCGTGCCGGACGCCGTCGGCGGGGTGCTTGCGCGAGACGTAGAAGTCGCAGACGGCGATGGTTCCGCCGGGCCGGAGGATGGCGTGGGCGTGGTCCACGGCCGCGAACCAGTCGGGCATCATCGTCAGCGCGTAGGAGAACATGACGATGTCGGCCTGCTCGTGCGGACGGTAGTCGGTGGCGCTCGCCAGGACGGTCTCCACGTTGTCCCAGCCGGACCGCTCGACGCGCCGGCGTGCCACGTCCAGCATGGAGGCCGAGACGTCGACGAGGGTGATCCGCCGGCACTCCCCGCGGCGCCGCTCGCCGAGGTACTCGATGTTGTTGCCGGTGCCCGCGCCCATGTCGACGAGGTGGCTTCCCGGTGCGGTGGGGAGCATGCCCACCAGGTCGCGGCGGCCGTGCAGCAGGCGGTGCTCGCGGAAGGCGTCGTAGACGTGGGCCGTGGGGCGGTAGAGGGACTCCATGCGTTCGGCCTGCGTCGCGCCCGTGACGCGGGGGAAGGCCATGTGGCGGACGACCCGCAGCTCGGAGTGGATTCCCATGAGCGCCCCCTCAGTTCGGCAGGTCGGCGATGTGGAAGCTGCCGTAGGTGTGCACCCGGTCCTGTTCGTGCAGCCGGGCGGCCAGCTCCGGGTGGCGGTGGAGCAGGTCCGTCAGCCGTCGCGTACGGCCCTCGTGGACGACGCGTACGGGATCGAGGTAGCGGGTGCGCAGCCCGGCGCTGCGGTAGATGACGCGGGCGCCGGGCCGTGCCGCGTCGATGATGGCCTGCCACTCCTCGGCCAGGGCCGGCTGGTCGCGCCAGCCCATCCAGTCCATGTGGTCCAGCAGCACGAACTTGGAGACGTCCGGCCGGGGCCGCGCCTCGGTGAGGAACCCGGTGACGGTCGTGGTCCGCAGGTCCAGGCGCGGCAGGGCGTCGCGGAGGCGGGGGAAGTTGGCGGCCTTCAGGTACTCGGGGCAGCAGGTCGCCGTGTACGAGCCGGTGATGTAGGCGCGCCAGAAGTAGTTGTCGGCGATGGGCAGCCGGCCGAAGATCGCGTCGAACCCGTCGTGGACGAGCTGGGCCGTCCCGCCCGCGTACTCCTCGGCGATCTCGCGGCGCTGCTCGGGCGGCACCCCGGCGAGGTTCAGGGCGAGCGGCTGGGCGGCGAGCCGGGCCGCCGACCAGAGCTTGTCGCGCAGCCGGGACTCGTAGATGTGCCGCTGCTGCGCGAGCGTGGGGGCGGCCAGCAGCTCCTCCAGGTGCGGGCCCAGGCCCTGGAAGCGTCGCAGGAAGAGCATGAGGCCCTTCGCGAGGAAGCCGGAGGTGCCCCGGTAGTAGAAGGAGTTGCGCCAGCCCCGGCCGGCGAAGGCGTCGATGTAGCCGTCCCAGTACCGCTGCGCGAAGGGAGACAGGTCGGGGCGCAGCGCGTCCCGGTACATCTCGCGGGCCCGTACGGAGCGACCGGCGCCGAACAGTTCGAAGAACTCGGCGTGGGACAGCCGCCGGATGCCGGCCGCCTTCAACTCCAGCAGGGCGTTCTGGCGGGGGTTGACGTCGACGGCGGTGACCCGGCCGGCTCCGGCGAGCAGGTAGTCCAGGGCGTTGCAGCCGCCGCTGGTGATGACCAGGACGTGGTCGTCGGGGCCCAGGCCGAGGGCCTCGCGGTCGAGCGCCGGGTCCTCCCAGCACGCGTTGTAGACCAGTTTCCGGTCGTGCAGGGCGGCGAACATCCGCCCTGCCAACGGGGTGCCCGCGCGGGGGCCCGGCAGCGCCGGGGAGTGGGCGGCGACCGGCGTCACGTCGGCGGAGGGGTACGAGGGCATGACCCTCACCATGCTGGATCCAGCCCCCCGGCCCGTGCGGAGACACCCGGATTCCCCCGGCCGGCCGAACCCGGCCGGTGACGCACTAGGCCGGGCGAGCGGCTTCCGGCGCCGGTCCGGGCCCGTGCGGCTGCCGCACGGGCCGTGGCGGGGGACGCTGGCCGGTGGACCGACCGAGGGAGGAACCACGATGGGACGACCACGACGACCGGCCGTGACGCCCATGGGTCTGGCCGGCACCGCCGTCACCCTGGCCGCGCTCACCCTGGCGGTACGTGGCCGGCAGCGCCCACCCCGCCGCCCGGCGCCCCACCAGGACACGCCCGAGCGCCGCCGCTGGATGCCACTCCTCCTGATCCCCGGCGCCTAGCGCCGCAGTACGCCTCGCGCGCCGAGCGGCCGCGGGGCGCCGTGCCGCGCGGGGGTGGCGGCGCGGGCCCGGGGGGAACACCCCCGGGCGCCGGGGCGCCGTGGAGTCCCGGAGCGAAGCCGGCCGCGCCGGCGCGGGCGCGAGCGGGTGACCGCAACGACCCGTCGCCGTCACCGCCGCGCCGACGCTGACCGTCGTGGCGGAGTGAGGCGCCGCCACGACGGCGACGGCGGGAACCCGCCCGCCCGGCTCGGTGGGCGCCGTGCCGCTCGAGCCGTTGTCGACGCGGTGTGCCGGCCCGCACCCTGTGGGCCGTCGGGGCGGCGCCCGGGACGCCGCCGAGGGCGCACCGCGCCGAGGGCCGGGGGCCGGGGGCGGGGGTGCACCCGCCATCCAGCGGTGCGGGACTGGTGGCACCCGTACGCCGCCGGGGGGTGCGCCGCGCGGAAGGCCGGGGGCGGGGGCCCGCCACCCAGCGGTGCGGGACGCGGGGCGCACCCGGTCGCCGGGGCATGGACCCGCCCCCCGGCGGCACACTGCGGCGTCAGCCGCCGATGCGGGCGCCGACCGCGGCGAGTGCGGTCGTGACGGGCTGGAAGAACGTCTCGCCGCCCGCGTCGCAGTTGCCGCTGCCGCCCGACGTGAGGCCGATGGCGTCCCCCTCCCGGGTGAACAGGGAGCCGCCGCTGTCGCCGGGCTCGGCGCACACGTTGGTCTGGATGAGCCCGGTGACGGTGCCCTCCGGGTAGTTCACGGTGGCGTTCAGGCCGGTGACCTGTCCGTCCCGCAGCCCGGTGGTGCTGCCCATCCGGAACACCTGCTGCCCGACCGCCGCCTCGGCCGCCTGCCCGATCGGCAGCTTCTGCCCGCCGCCCACGTCGACGACGCTCGGGGCCTCGGCGTTCGGATCGTCGTACGTGACGAGGCCGAAGTCGCCCTCGCCGGGGAAGACGCTCTGCTGCACCGAACCGAGCGGCGCGCCGTTCTGGTCCGTCCACTCCTGTGACGAGGCCGTGCAGTGCCCGGCCGTGAGGAACCCGCTCCGCCCGTCCTGGGTGGTGACGTTGAAGCCGAGCGAGCAGCGCGAGCCGCCGCCGAAGATGGCGTCCCCGCCGTCGACGAACGGCTTGAACTCGCCCTTCGACTTCTGGATCCGGGCCATGCCCGAGCCCAAGGACTCGACCGCCGACTCCAGCGTGTCCCACCGCTCGCCGGTGACCGTGCGGTCGGCGGTGACCAGGACCTGGTTGGTTCTGGGGTCGACGGCCCACGCCGTCCCGGGAATCCCCGCCTTCCGCGACAGCGTCCGCGTGGCCGAGGTCAGCTCGCCGGTGCTGTTGCGTACGGAGCGGGCGACCGCGCCGGCCTGTTCGACGCGGGCGTTCATGGTGTCGTCGCCGTCCGCCACGTTGACGACGAGCTGCCGCTTGGCCGCGTCGTAGTACGCCCCTCCGTAGGAGTCGCCGAGGGACTCGCCGAGCTGCCTGGCCACCTGTGCGGCCGACGCGGCGCTCAGGGTCCTGGCGGTGACCTGCCCCGGTTCGGGTCCGGACTGGGAAGCATTGGCGTTGGGCAGCAGGATCGCCGCCGCGGCAATGCCGACCGCCCCGGCTCCTGCGAGGACGGCTGTTCGCTTGGGTATGCGCCTGTGACTCAACTCCGCTGCTCCTGCTGATGGTTCGGACTCCGGCTGCCGACGGCAACCGGGGGACGCGTCCACCCCTGGGTACGGACGGTGCGGCGGATGTGTTCAGCTCTGGTGGGGACGATCGGGCGCGGTTGGTCTCGGCATGCCCTGTGCGTGGCTCCCTACTCGGAGGGCCCGTGAGTATCACTCTGGACGCCGGCGGACCGGTCGAGACGGACGATCTGTGGCGGTGGCTGCGGCGTGATCCGGGGCTGCGCGGCCACATCGGCCGGGTGCCGCCCGGGTTACCGGAGGCCGGCACCATGAGCGGGGGTGCTCCGGAGCTCATCACCCTCCTGCTGGCACCGGGCGGGCTGACGGCTGCCGTGGCGGCCGCGATCGTCGCGTGGCTGCAGAGCCGTAGGGTCAACCAGACCGTGACGATCACCCGGCCCGACGGCACACAGGTCACCGTCACGTCGGAGCGGATCAACGGACGGACCGCGGAGAGCACGGGGGACCTGGCGCGGCGGGTCGCCGACGCACTCCAGCCCCAGCCCCAGCCGGTGTCGCCGCCGCTGAACCGTACCGATGGAACGAGCCCGGCGGGCCCGGCGGAGAGCGCCTGACCATGACGGAACGGCGGGGGGACCTGACCGGGGCCGACTGTCACGCGGTGGTGGTGGGGACGGGGCGGTACGGCGGGGGCGGCAGAGTACCCCTCACCGCTCTGCCCAGCGCCGCCCACTCGGCGCGGGACCTCGCGCGGGCGTTGCGCGAGAGGTGCGGCATGGACGGCCGTGTCACCGAGATCATCGATCCGGAGGGTCCGACCGAGGTGCTGGCGGCCGTACAGGCCGCCATCGACGCCTCGGAAGGCGGCGTGGTGCTCTTCTGCTTCGTCGGGCACGGACTGCTGGGCCCGGGACGGCAGTTGTACCTCGCCACCTCGGGCACCGACTCGGCCGACGACACCGTCCGCGCGGTGCCGTACGACCAGATCAGCAAACGTCTCGGGGACGCCGCGGCGAGCCCGGTGGTCGTCCTCGACTGCTGCTTCTCCGGCCTCGCGGAGGCCGCGCCGCAGGAGTCGTACCGCGAACTGCTCATCTACGCCCGCCCCGAGGGCAGTTTCCTGCTGACCTCGGCGACGCACTACGCGGCGTCGTTCCCGCCCGCCGGCGAGCGGCACACCCTGTTCAGCGGCGAACTGCTGCGGCTGCTGAACGAGGGCGACGCGGGAGGGCCCGCGTGGTTCACCCTCCTCGACCTGTACCGGATCCTCGACCACCGCTTCCAGGGCGGCCCGGCGCGCCCCCACCGGTGATCTGGCTGGTGCCGCGGAGCTGCTCGACCGGCTCGTCGAGGCTCGGCTCGTGATCGTCGACCGGGGTGAGGCCCAGCTCTGTCACGACTCGCTGCTGTACGCCTGGCCCAGGCTGCGTGAGTGGATCAGCGACGACCGGGTCGGTCTGCTCGTACGCCGCCGGCTGGGCGACGCGGCCGACGGGTGGCACGAGGCGGGACGGCCGGCCAGCGGCCTGTACAGCGGGGACCAGCTGGCCGCGGCCCGTGCCCAGCTCGCGCCGGGAGGCCGCGTCCTGCCGATCCGGCCCGTGGAGCGGGACTTCCTCGACGCCGGTGGCCGGGCCGAGCGCCGCACCAGGAACGTGCGCCGGGCCGCGGTGTCCGTCGTCACCGCGCTGGCCGTCCTCGCGAGCGTGCTCGCCGTGCTGGCCCGTGGCGCCCAACGCGACGCGGAGGGGCGGGAGACGGTCCTGACCGCCAACCAGATGGCGGCCCAGGCGGACTCCACGCGCGAGGAGGATCCGCAGACCGCCCTGCGCCTGAGCCTGGCCGCCTACCGCGCGGCAGAGACACCCCAGACCCGGACCAGTCTCTATGCGGCGTACCTCGCGCAGACCCCGGTGGAGCTGGCGGGAGCCGTCCGGGAACCCGTCCTGGGCATCGCGTACAGCGCTGACGGTGACGTGCTGGCCACCAGCCAGCGCCGGGGACGTGTGCAGCTGTGGGACATCTCCCGGCGGAACGCGCCGGTCAGGGCGGCTCATCTGGCTCTGAAGGGCAGCGCTGCGATCGCGTTCCATCCGCGCACCCGGCTGCTGGCCGCGCAGACGGCCACGGAACTCGCCCTGTGGGATGTCGCGGACCCGGCGGACCCCAAGCGGCTCGCCGTACACGCCATCTCGGCGGGGACGACCTTCACACTCGCTTTCAGCCCCGACGGCCGGACGCTGGCCTCGGGAAGCACCAAGGGCAGGCTGCGGCTGTGGGACGTGTCGGAGCCGTCGGCCCCGCGACTGCGCTCCGAGCGGACCGTCGCGGCGGTGGAGCTGATCTCGCTGGCGTTCGGGCGTCATGGTCTGCTCGTCACGGGCAACGGCAGGAGCGGGGCGAAGGGGCAGGGAGCCGCTCAGGTGCGCCTGTGGCGCGTCGACGATCCGGCGCGGCCCCAGCTGCTGGACACCGCGACCACGCCGTCCGTGATGGCGGTCGCGTTCCATCCCCGGCGGGACCTGGTGGTCGCGACGGGCGGGGAAGGGAGCATGGGGTGGTGGACGGTCGAGGGGCGGCGGCTCGTGGCCGTCGAACCGGAGGACGAGTTCGACAGGCAATGGGGATACGGCAGCGCTCTGCCGTCACTGAGCTTCCGCCCGGACGGTGGACGGCTCGCCGCCCCGGACAACGGCACGGAGGGCGGGGGGAAGCTCCGGGACGCCACGTTGACGGGCCCGGAGCTGTTGAACAGCCCCGCCGAGGAGGGAACCGTCCGGAGCGCGGAACCGGCTCAGTCGGTGGCGTACAGCCCGGACGGAACCCATCTCGCGGTGGGTGACGTCGGAGGCAACGTACGGGCGTGGCCGGACCGGGCCCCGGCACCGCGGCTGGCCGGAAGCCTGCCCCACCCCATCCCGGGCACCAGTCCGGTGAGCGACGACGGCCGCTTCGTGATCACCGGGACGTCGGAAGGCACCCATGTCTGGGACGTGAGCGCGGCCGACACGGCCGAGGGGGCCGATCCCCGGCTGCACTTCACCCTGCCCGGGGGGTGGGAGGCCCGGTTCTTCCTGCCGGGCCGGGACGGCCCCCTGCTGTTGGGGCACCGGTGGGAGGAAGGAACCACGAACCACGCCTTCCGGATGTGGACCTCGGCGGATCCGGCCCGCCCGCCCCAGGGGCCGCCATGGCTGTCCAGGGCTCCGACATGCGCACCGCGGTGTCCGCAGACGGACGGCTGCTGGTGGTGGCCGGTTCGGCGGGCACGCAGGCGGACGTGTGGGACCTGTCGAACGCCTCCAGGCCGGTCCGTCGTGCCAGGATCCCGGTCACACCGGTCGCCGAGCCGGAGAGCCTCTTCTTCGTGGGCGATCACGCGCTGGGGATCGTGGAAGGGGACGAGGACACGGTGGGCCGGCCGGTGGACCTGCCGTATCTGGGACCTGGCGGACCCGGGGAAACCCGTCAGGGGCGGCAGACTCGAGGGCGTGGCCGAGCAGCAGGCGGCCTACATCCCTTCGACGCAGGTGCTGATCACCGACGGCAGTGCCCAGCGGGCCCAGTTGTGGGACATGAGAGCCATCCGAACCCCCCGCAAGGCCGCGCGGCTGCCCGCCGCGTCCGGGGGGTACCAGCCGGTGGGCAAGGGGCTGCTGGCGACCGCGCTTCTCGACGGAACGGTGCGGTTCTGGGACGTGAAGGACCCGTACAAGCCCCGGGGAGATGCCCGAGATGCGGTTCGACCGGGCCATCGAAGACATCACTCCCACGCCTGACGGCACCCGGGTGGTGACCAGCGAGCCGTACCGCATCTGGGAGGCGGACAAGGACGGCAGATGGCGCACCCCGGCCGTCGCCACGCTGGAGGACGTGAAATCGCTGCGGCTGCTGCCGCGGAAGAGCCCGTTCATGGCCGTCCTCCCGTACGGGGAGGATGTGAAGCCCCACGGCCCGGAGAGCACCTACCTGGTCGACAACGACACCGACAGGATCTACCGGCGGCTGTGCCACACCAATCCGCTGAGCGTAGACGAGACGCGGTGGAAGGTGCTGCTCCCCCACCTGGCCCACCGGCGTTCCTGTGACTGAGTGTGCTCCAGGGCTGCCGTGGGTCGCTCCGGTACAGGATGCAATGTTAGAAATGGGGCATGAGCGGACGTCTCGGACGGACCAGGCGGGCGTCGGGCCGCCCGGCCCCGGGACGCGTGCCGAGCGCTCCGCACCGGCCCCGTCCCGGGGAGGGGCGGCGCCCGCCGGGTGAAGGAATGCGGTCCCTGCTGGGCGTACGCACCGTAGCCGGTCAGGTGCTGCTGCTGCAGATCGTGGTCGCGGTGCTGCTGATCGCCGCCGCGGTGATCGGGCTGGCGTTCCAGGCGCGGTACGACAGCGAGCAAGACGCCCAGAACCGGTCACTCGCCGCCGCCGAGTCCTTCGCGGACGCCCCGGGCACCGTGCAGGCGCTGAGGGCGCCCGATCCCACCGCCGCGCTCCAGGCCTCGGTGGTGAAGGCCAAGGACGGCTCCGGGCTGGACTTCATCGCCGTGATGACGCCGGACGGGACCCGTGTCGCCGACAACGACTCGTCACTGATCGGCAGCCGCGCCGTAGGCGTGGAGCGCGCCACGGCGGGGACGGCGATCACGGAGATCTTCGAAGGGGCACCGAACGACGCGGCCCGGGCCGTCGTCCCCGTCACCGACACCGACGGTTCGGTGGTCGGCCTGGTCAGCGCCGGTGTCTCGATCGAGAACGTCGGCGACGCGGTCAACCGCCACCTTCCGGTCCTCCTCGGCTCCGCGGGCGGCGCGCTGGCGCTGGCGGTCGGCAGCTCGGCGCTGGTGAGCAGGCGGCTGCGCCGCCAGACGCACGGCCTCGGCCCCACCGAGATGACCCGGATGTACGAACACCACGACGCCGTTCTGCACGCGGCTCGCGAAGGGGTGCTCATCATCGGGGACGACGGGCGGCTGACGCTCGCCAACGACGAGGCCCGCAGGCTGCTGGGGCTGCCGCCGGACGCGGAGGGGCGCCCGGTCACGGGCCTGGGACTGGACGAGGACACCGCCGAGCTGCTGGCGTCGGGCCGTACCGTGACCGACGAGGTGCACCTGGCCGGGGACCGCCTGCTGGCCGTCAACACCCGGCCCACCGCTCCCTACGGCGGGGCGTCCGGCACGGTCGCGACGCTCCGGGACACCACCGAGCTGCGCGCCGTGTCCGGGATGGCGGAGGTGGCCCGGGAGCGGCTGAAGCTGCTGTACGAGGCGGGCGTGCGGATCGGCACGACGCTGGACGTGGTGCGCACGGCCGAGGAGCTGTCGGAGGTGACGGTCCCCGGGTTCGCGGACTTCGTCACGGTGGAGCTGCTGGACCCCGTCCTGCGCGGTGAGGAGCCGACGGGCACGCACACCGAGATGCGGCGTACGGCGGTGAGCGGCATCCATGACGACCATCCGCTCCAGCCGGTGGGCGACCTCATCAGGTTCGCCGTTCCGACCACGCCGATGGCGGCGGCCCTGGCGAGCGGGCACGCGGTGCTGGAGCCGGATCTGAACCTCGCCCACGGGTGGCGGGCGCAGGACCCCACCGGGGCCGACCAGGCCCTCGCGTACGGCATCCATTCGCTGGTCACGGTGCCGTTGCAGGCGCGCGGGGTGGTGCTGGGCATGGCGAACTTCTGGCGCTCGGAGCGGGCCGAGCGCTTCGAGGAGGAGGACCTCGCCTTCGCGAAGGAGGTGGCCGCGCGGGCGGCCGTCGCCATCGACAACGCCCGCCGCTTCACCCGCGAGCACGCCATGGCCGTCACCCTCCAGCGCAGCCTGCTGCCGCGCGTCCTGCCCGAGCAGGGCGCGCTGGACATCGCGTACCGCTATCTGCCGGCGCAGGCCGGGGTGGGCGGCGACTGGTTCGACGTCATCCCGCTGCCCGGGGCGCGCGTCGCCCTGGTCGTGGGGGATGTGGTGGGGCACGGGCTGCACGCCGCCGCCACGATGGGCCGGCTGCGGACGGCGGTCCACAACTTCTCCGCGCTGGACCTGCCGCCGGACGAGCTGCTGGGCCACCTGGACGAGCTGGTGTCCCGGATCGACCAGGAGGAGGGCGGCGACGGCGACGGGGAGGGCATCACGGGCGCCACCTGCCTGTACGCGATCTACGACCCGGTGTCCGGCCGGTGCAGTGTGGCGACCGCCGGACACTTCGCCCCGGTGCTCGTCCTCCCCGACGGCACCGTGGACTGTCCCGAGGTGCCGGTCTTCCCGCCGCTGGGCCTGGGCGGCCTGCCGTTCGAGACCGCCGAACTGGAGCTGGCCGAGGGCACCCGGCTGGTCCTCTACACGGACGGGCTGATCGAGCACCGCGACCGTGACGTCGACACCGGTCTGCGCGTGCTGCGCGACACGCTGTCGGGCCACCCGGACCGGACGCCGGAGGAGACCTGCCAGGCCGTGTTCAGCGCTATGCTGCCGCCGCACCGCCGGGACGACATCGCGCTGCTGGTGGCCCGTACCAACCTGCTGGACCGCAGCCGGGTCGCCGACTGGGACGTGCCCCGCGACCCCTCGGCGGTCGCGCGTGTCCGCGCCGAGTGCGGACGCCGGCTGGAGCAGTGGGGGCTGGAGGACATCGGGTTCACCACCGAGCTGATGCTCAGTGAGCTGATCACGAACGCCATCCGCTACGGCTCCGAGCCGATCCATGTGCGGATGCTGTACGAGCGCTGCCTGGTCTGCGAGGTGTCCGACGGCAGCAGCACCTCCCCGCACCTGCGGCGGGCGGCCACCACCGACGAGGGCGGGCGCGGGCTGTTCCTGGTCTCGCAGTTCGCCGAGCGGTGGGGCACCCGGTACACGCCGACCGGGAAGGTGATGTGGACCGAGCAGTCCCCGGCCGCCGGGCCCCGGCAGCCGGTGGAACTGATGCTCGACGACGTGTCCTGGTGACCGGTCAGGCGGCCCCGGCCACCGTGCGGTGCCGTTCGACGGCCCGCTCGACGTCCTCCCGCAGGAGGTCGTGGTCGAGGGCGATCGCGGCCGCCGAGCTCGTACCGGCCGCCGTGACGACCTGGGCGCGGGGGTGGGCGACATTCCCGGCCGCCCACACCCCGGGCACGCTGGTACGGCCCGTGGCGTCGGTACGTACCGCGCCGGTGTCGTCCCGCTCGCACCCCAGGGCCGTCAGCGGCCCGTCGTGGGGAACCGTGCGCGGGAGGACGAACACGGCGCGGCGGGGCACCACCCGGCCGTCGGCGAGTTCGACCCCGTACAGCCGGTCCTCCTCCACCACCAGTCGCTTCACCACGCCGCCGGCGACGCGGACCCCGCGGCCCGCCAGCCCTTCGCGTTCCTCGTCCGTCAGGTCGTGGGTGTGGGCGAAGAACGTGACGTCGTGGGACCACTGGCGCAGCAGCAGGGCGTGCCGCACCGCGCCGGGGTGGGTGCCGAGGATCCCCAGCGGCTCGTCCCGCATCTCGTAGCCGTGGCAGTACGGGCAGTGCAGCACGTCCCTGCCCCACCGCTCGCGCAGTCCGGGGATGCCGGGCAGCTCGTCGCGCGCCCCGGTGGCCACCAGCACGCGCCGGGCCCTGAGCAGGGCTCCGCCGGCCAGGCGGACGAGGAAGCCGGGCTCTCCGGGCACGATGGCGTCCACGTGGCCCGTCAGCAACTCCACTCCGTACCCGGCCACTTCCTCCCGGCCCACCGCGAGCAGGGCCGCCGGGGGCATCCCGTCCCGGGACAGGAAGCCCCGCATGTGCGCGGCCGGGGCGTTGCGCGGGGCCCCGCCGTCCACCACCGCCACCCTGCGGCGGGCCCGGCCCAGCACCAGGGCGGCGTTCAGCCCGGCGGCGCCTCCGCCGACCACCACCACGTCGTATTCCGCTGCCATGCCGTTCGTTGTGTCGCTCACCGCGATCACCTCCGCGCACAGGCTGCGCCTCCCGGCCCTCGAGCGGCAATCTTTGTTGCCGTTTCCGGGACGGGCGCGGTCCAATGGGGGCATGGAAGAAGACTCCGGCGCCCTCGCCTCCGACGCCCTCGCGCGGACCCTCGCCGAGGTCGGCCCGCGCCTCAAGCGCCTCCGTACGGAGCGCGGTGTCACCCTGGCCGCCCTGGCCTCGGCCACCGGTATCTCCAAGAGCACCCTGTCCCGGCTGGAGTCCGGTCAGCGCCGCCCCAGCCTGGAGCTGCTGCTGCCCATCGCCCAGGCGCACCAGGTGCCCCTCGACGAACTCGTGGGCGCGCCCGAGGTGGGCGACCCGCGTGTCCGCCTCACGCCCAGGACCGTGCACGGCAACACCACCGTCCTGCCGCTGACCCGGCAGCCCGGCCCGCAGCAGGCCTTCAAGATGGTCCTCCCGGCCGACCGGAGCACCCCGCGGCCCGTCACCCACGAGGGCTATGAATGGCTGTACGTACTGTCCGGGCGGCTGCGCCTGGTCCTGGCCGATCACGACCTGGTGCTGGGCGCGGGCGAGGCGGCCGAGTTCGACACGCGGCTGCCGCACTGGTTCGGCACCACGGGGGAAGGCCCCGTCGAGGTCCTCAGCCTCTTCGGCCGGCAGGGCGAGCGGATGCACGTACGGGCGCGGCCTCGTCGCGGCCGGGAGCCCGCGTCCGCGTGACCATCCGGTGCAGGAGGTCGGAGGCGGCACGGCCGAAGGCCGGGTCGTTGATGTGCGTGTCGACCTCGACCACGTCGACGGCACTGTCCCGCAGCCCGTCGCGCAGCGCGCCGAACAGCGCCTCGTCCGTGGCCGGGTCGTGGTACGGCCCGCCCGGTGCGCCCAGCGTGGACAGCCCGCGCAGCGGCAGGCACACGGCGGTCGGCCCGGTGGCGGCGCGCAGTTTCGCCGCGACCCGGCGGCCCAGCTCGGCGCACTCCTGTGCCGTCGTACGGACGACCGTGATGGACGGGTTGTGCACGCGAACGTTCCGGTCGCGCACCCGCGCGGGCACGGTGTCGGCGGGGCCGAACTTCACCATGTCCAGCGCACCGGGGCACACCACCTGGGGGATGCCGCTGCGGCCGGCGGCGGAGAGCCGGTCCGGGCCGGCCGTCAGGATGCCCCCGCAGAGGTCGTCGGCCAGCTCGCAGAGGGTCAGGTCCAGGACCCCGGCGAACAGCCCCTGCCCGGCCAGCGATTCAAGGGTGCGGCCGCCGGCCCCGCTGGCGTGGAACACCAGCACCTCGTAGCCGAGTCCGGTCATCCGCTCCCGGGCCGCGTCCACGCCGGGGGTCGTCACCCCCGCCATGCTCGCCGCTATCAGCGGCCTGTCGCCCGCGCCGAGGCCGGCCACCGGCGTGCGGGACGCGGAGGCGAAGCCCTTCGCCATGCCGGCGACGGCGTCGGCGGCGTTCGCCAGGATCGGGGCCGACACGCTGTTGATCCCGGCGATGTCGACGACGCTGTACATCATGGTGATGTCGCTGGAGCCGACGTACGGCGAGACGTCGCCGGCGGCCATCGAGGACACCATCACCTTCGGCACCCCGAGCGGCAGGGCGCGCATGGCGCGGGTCGCGATGGACGTTCCTCCACTGCCCCCGAGGGCGAGCACGCCGTGCAGGCGGCCTTCCTGGTGCAGCCGCAGCACGCTCTCGGCGGCGCCCCGGGCCATCGTCGTCACGGCGGCGCCCCGGTCCCCCTCGGCCCGCAGCCGCTCCAGGTCCGCGCCCGCCGCCCGTGCCACGTCGGCGCGCGGGACGTCGGCGGGTATTCGCGGTGCTCCGACCACGCCCGCGTCGACCACGACGACGCCGGCTCCCTGCCGCAGCAGCCGCTCCCGCAGCCAGCCGTACTCCAGGCCTTTGGTGTCGAGGGTTCCCAGCAGCACAACGATCGCCATGCACGTACTGTCCAGGGGAATCGACACATCGACAAGAGCGTCTTCATGGGCAGAAAAGCCATCCGAGTCCGACTACCGGGCGGGAGCTTCCGGCTAACGGACAGGTTCCTTGGATCGGGGAGGGAATCCGGACACCCATCCAGCCCTTGCGGGCCGTAGGGGCAGCTACACCTTGATATCGAAGGAAAAGGTGGCCGTTCGCACTAGTGGGCCATCTGTTAATCTGCCCGCTCCTGGATGTTCATCCACCGGTTCCTCTCCCCCAAGCGCCCTACGCTCGCCGGGTGCAGCGAGGTGTTTCATTCGTGTACAGCACTCCGTTTTCCCCTACAGAGGCCCGAGCGGCGCGGGCCCGCATGGGCCTGACCACCGCTCAGGTCGCCCACTCCATGGCCGCGTGCGGTGTCCCGGTCCACCCCGATCTGGTCACCGCCTGGGAGCACGGCTCCCATGTCCCGTCCGAGTCCCAGCTCTTCGCGCTCGCCAATGTGCTGTGGTGCTCGTCCACCACGCTGATGGGTGTCGACCCCCGCACGCTCGCCGAGCACCGGCTGGCCCGCCAGTTGAGCGTGGAGCGGCTGGCGTACCGGATCGGAATGGATCCGGCCGAGTACCGGGCGGCGGAGGCGGCGCACCACTGGGACGGCGATCTGCGGCAGACCAGGGCCCTGGTGGACGCCCTCGGCCTGTCGCTGCGGAAGCTGGTCGGCATCATGGGCCGGGGCGAGGAACTGGCCGGGCACCTCCGCTCGGCCATCGACGGCCGCTGGAAGGCGCATGTGGCGCCGGTCGCCGAGATCGTCGTGGTCAACGAGACGCTGGTCGGCGACGCGCTGCGCACGATGCACACGGAGTTCGCGGAGTTCTCCGAGCGGTACATGGGTCATCTGGTCGCCCGCAACGACGACTCCCGCCTCAAGGAGGTCGCCGCCGAGCGGTCCGCCTACCTCCACCGGCTGGTCGACCACTTCTGGGAACTGATCGGTGACGTGGGCGAGGAGTCCCCGTTCGACTCGATGAGCCACTGAGCCGGGCCGGACCGGACCGGCCGGGGGCGGGGTGCCGTCGCTGCAGATCCGCACCCCGGCCCCGCCCCCGGCCCCGCCCCCGGCCCCGCCGGGTCAGTGGGTGGCGGCGCCGACCGGTGGGGGTGGGGTGCCGTCGCTTTCGTAGTCGTCCCAGTCGATCTCCATCGCCTTGCGGCGGCTGAACGCGTTGAAGAACAGGTTCAGCACGATCGCCGTGAGGCCGCCCAGCGTGATGCCGCTGTCGAGGACCGCCCGGACGTCGTCCGGCATGCGGTCGAAGAAGGGCGTGACCGTGGTGGGGAGCAGCGCCGCACCGAGGCTGACGGCCAGGATCAGGGCGTTGCGCTCCTCGCGCAGGTCGACCTTGCCCAGGATCTGGATGCCGACCGTCGCGACCATGCCGAACATCGCGATCGCCGCACCGCCGAGCACCGGGTGCGGCACGGCGGCGACCAGGCTTCCGGCCTTCGGCAGCAGGCCGAGCACGATCATGAAGACACCGGCCGCCACCACCACGAAACGGCTCATCACCCTAGACATACGGACAAGTCCGATGTTCTCGGCGAATGCCACGTAAGGGAAGGAATTCAGCACGCCGCCGAGAACGGTCGCGACTCCGTCGGCGCGCAGCGCCCGCGTGACGGTGTCGCTGTCGACCTTCTTGCGCGTGATCTCGCCGATGGCGTACACATCGCCGGTCGTCTCGACCATGGTGATCAGCATGACGACGGCCATCGCGATGATCGGAAGCAGTTCGAACTTCGGCATGCCGTAGTGGAACGGCGTGCTGACGCCGAACCAGTCGGCGTCGTTCACCGCCCCGAAGTGGGCGTCGCCGAAGAGCCAGGCGACGGCCGTGCCGACGACGAGCGCGATGAGTACGGCGAGGCTGCTGAGGAACGGCCTGCCGACGCGGACCACGGCCAGGACGAGCAGCAGGGTGCCGAGGGCGTACGCGAGGTTCTTGCCGGAGCCGTACTCGGGCTGGCCCATGAGGTGCGCGCCGCCGGCCGCGTCCTGGAGGCCCACCGGGATCAAGGTCATGCCGATGATCGTGAGGATCGTGCCGATGACGACCGGCGGGAAATACTTCACCAACTTCCCGAAAAAGGGCGCGAAAAGAAAGGTTGCTATTCCGGCCGTGATCACCGCGCCGTAGACGACCAGCAGCCCGGCCGTACCCCCGCCCGCGCCGATTCCGATGGCGACCATCGGGGAGACGGCGGTGAAGGTGACGCCCTGGACCAGAGGGAGTCTCGCGCCGACCTTCCAGACGCCGAGCGCCTGGATGATCGAGGCGATACCGCAGGTCAGCAGGTCCGCATTGATCAGGTAGACCAGCTCTTCCCGGGACAGTCCCAACGCGTTTCCGAGGAGTACGGGGACGATGACCGCCGCCGCGTAGAACGCGAGAATGTGCTGAAAACCGTAGAGAGTGAGCTTGGGGAGGGGAAGAAGCTCATCGACGGGATGCGTCTGCTTCCCGGAGTGCTGTCGGGAGTGCTGTCGGGAGACTCGTGCCATCTCTGCCTTGCCTTCGCGAGGTAGGTGAATGAGAGAGGGGGCCAACGCCTCGGGTCCCGGGTGACAGGACGAGGGCTCGTCGGCCCGTACGGAGCCGACGCCTGGCGGAGTTGCCGACATCACGTCGCCCTGCACTGCAATGTGCGTCCTGGTTGGCAGGACATCCTTCGATCGGGTTGACCAAGACCGTTTTGTCCTGGGATCCACAGGGGGAGCCGATCGGGGCGCTCACCCTAGTTCACGTGTGACGTTCCTCGCGAGTAACCGGCGATCCGGTCCGTGGGCACACACCGCCACATCACACCTTCCGCCCCATTTTCCCCGTTATACGGGTTTCGCACGTAAGGCCTTTACCGCCCATGTTCTGGTGAACATAAGCGACTTGTCGGGCTGCCCCGGCGCGCGTGACAAGAATCACCGCCCGGCTCCGGCGCACAGGTGTCCGCCAGGCCGTATTCCGGCTTTTCCGCAGCAAAGTTGACGGTCCGCCATACTCGTGGAGGCAGATCTGTCGGTGGAATTCAAGGCTTGTTCCGGTCGGCCCATTTCGCTTACGGTCCCCTCAATCCGGATGGACCGCCGAATCCTGCCGCCGTCCGGAAACCGCACCCACCCACTCACGTTCGTACGGCAGGAGCGGGGGACCCAGGTAAGCCGCCGATCCG
This sequence comes from Streptomyces sp. CB03238, assembly GCF_002099185.1. Lineage (NCBI taxonomy): Bacteria > Bacillati > Actinomycetota > Actinomycetes > Kitasatosporales > Streptomycetaceae > Streptomyces > Streptomyces sp. CB03238. Next base: position 27,860 of record NZ_NBCN01000003.1, read on the forward strand.
GAGCACACCGGAACGGCTCGGGGTGAAGCCGCGCTGACACCGCGGCCGGGCATCTCCAGCCCGAACCCGACAGCTCACCTCGCAGGCGACGGAGAGGAATTCGCCATGCCCGCAAAGGGTAAGCACCGTCGTCCCAAGAACAGTCCGCTCACCCGCCGTTTCGTCGCCGCGGGCACGGGTGGCGCCGCACTGGCGCTCCCCATGCTCGGTGCCACCGGCGCCGAGGCGGCGACACCGAGCGCGGCGCACGCGCTCACCGCCGCCGCGCCGGCCGCCGTCACACCGGCCGCCGCCACGCACACGGTCGCCGCGGGCGAATCCCTCTCCAAGATCGCGAGGGAGCACGGGGTCAGCGGTGGCTGGAAGAAGCTGTACGAGGACAACCGGAAGGCCGTCGGTGCCGACCCGTCCCTGATCCGCCCCGGCCTGAAGCTGACGATCGGCGCCAAGGCGAAGGCCCCGGCCGCGCGCTCGGCGTCCGAGCGGGCCGACCGTTCCGCCGAGCGGAGCGCCCCGGCCGCGAAGGCCGCGACGTACCCCGACAACCTCGACGGCTGGATCCGCGAGGCGCTGGACGTCATGGGCCGGCACGGCATCCCCGGTTCCTACGAGGGGATCCACCGCAACATCATGCGGGAGTCCTCGGGCAACCCGTTCGCCATCAACAACTGGGACATCAACGCGGTGAACGGAACGCCCTCCAAGGGGCTCCTCCAGGTCATCGCGCCGACCTTCGAGGCGTACCACGTGCCGGGCACGGCGAACGACGCCTACGACCCGGTCGCCAACATCGTCGCCGCCTGCAACTACGCGGCCGACCGGTACGGCTCGATCGACAACGTCAACGGACCGTACTGATCCACACGCACCCCTCCGCCGGGGCCGGCCGCACACACGCGGCCGGCCCCGGCGGCGTTCTGAAAGCACCGCATTTCCGCGCCAACCGGACACAAGGCGGCGCGCCGGGCCGGTTGCCATTCGGCTTGATTCTCATCCGGGAGAGAATCTTCCTGTGAAGCGTTGGTGAATTGGGTCTTCATAACCTTCCTGTGGTATCCCGCTGACCTCGCGGAACGGCCTCCAGGAAAGGCCACCCGGAATGATCACCGGTTGACCGAAAGGGTCCCTTGACCGTGAGGTCCGCCCCCGACCACACTCCCCACAGGCACTCATGCATCAGGAGCCACAGGCAGACGCGCATGCCCATGGCCCTGCGAGACCGATATCGCACGGGGTGTGTGACGGGGGAAAGACCGAAGAGCAGAGCGCACACGTATTCATGACCCGTGTGCGCTGTGCTCTCCTCCCCTCCTCATCTCTTGGTGCGCGAAGGGAATGGAGGGGGAATGCCGACGCATATGGGCTATCCCGGCGTATACATCGAAGAACTTCCCAGCAGCGTCCGTACCATCGCCTCGGTGACCACCTCGGTGACCGCTTTCGTGGGGCACACCCGCCGGGGTCCGCTCAACCAGCCGGTGCGGATCACCAGTTTCGCCGACTTCGAGCGCCGCTTCGGCGGGCTCACCTCGCGCAGCGCCGTCAGTTACGCCGTACACCAGTTCTTCGGCAACGGCGGCTCGGTCGCGGTGATCGTCCGGGTGGCCAAGGGCGGCACCGGTGAGGAGGCCCGCGTCACGCTCAACTCCACCGAGGGGCACAGCGATTGCCCCGTCCTGGAGGTCCACGCCAAGGAGCCCGGCGTCTGGGGATCGGGCCTGCGGGTCGCCGTCGACCACGACACCCCCACCCCCGACAGGACGTTCAACCTCCACGTCCTCGACGCGCGCGGCGGCGCCCGCGAGTCCTTCATCGGGCTGTCGATGAGCTCCGGTCACGGCCGCTTCGTGGAGACGGTGGTCAACGCCGGCTCCGCGCTCGTCCGCGTCAAGGCGCTGGACGAGGACAGGCCCGACCCCTCCGGTACGGTGTCCAAGCCCTTCGCGGCCGAACTCCCGAACCTCGCGGTGGAGTTGAAGGTCAAGATCGGCGACGTGGAGCGGGAGTTCACGCTGTACGAGCCGGACCACGACGGCGAGCCGCCGGCCGACGTCACCGAGCTCGCCCTGCTGCTGGAGCGCAAGCTGCGCGCCCTGCCCGACGCCCCGGGCAAGCACTCCTTCGCCGGCGCCGAGGTCACCGCCTTCGGGCGGCGCCTCCAGGTCGTGGCCGGGTCCCTCGACCCCGACGACGTGGTCCGCTTCGTCGGCGAGTGCGCCAACGACCTCGGCCTGGAGGCCTCGGTCAACCCGCCCGTCTTCCCGCTGGCGGGCGGCAAGGACGGCGACCCGCCCGGGCCGCGCGACCTCATCGGCAGCGAGGCCCGCAAGACCGGCCTTCAGGCGCTGCGCGACGTCGACGACGTCAACCTGCTGTCCCTGCCGGAACTCGCGGCGTACGACTCCACCGAGGACATGGTCACCGTGCTGTCGGCGGCCGAGCAACTCTGCCGGGAGCGGCGGATCTTCCTGCTGGTGGACGCGCCGTCGACCTGGGGCAGCGTGGACGCCGCCCGCGCCGGGATCGGCGCCTTCGACCCCGTACGCAGCGACCACGCGGCCCTGTACTTCCCGCACGCGCAGCTCACCGACCCGCTGACGGGCCGGCTGCGGGCCTTCCCGCCCTCGGGCGCGATCGCCGGTGTCATCGCCCGTACGGACGGTGAGCGCGGCGTGTGGAAGGCCCCGGCCGGAACCGAGGCGCGGCTGGCCGGTGTGCGGTCGCTGACCGTCAAGCTCACCGACCGGGAGAACGGGCTGCTGAACCCGCTGGGGATCAACTGCCTGCGCACCTTCCCGGTCGTCGGCCCACTGGTGTGGGGCGCGCGCACGCTGGACGGCGCCGACGCGCAGAGCGGCGAGTGGAAGTACGTACCGGTGCGCCGGCTCGCGCTCCATGTCGAGGAGAGCCTGTACCGGGGGCTGCAGTGGGTGGTCTTCGAGCCCAACGACGAGCAGTTGTGGCAGCAGATCCGGCTGAACGCCTCGGCGTACCTCAACGACCTTTTCCGCCAGGGCGCCTTCAAGGGCGGCACGCCACGTGAGGCGTACTTCGTGAAGTGCGACAAGGACACCACCACCGAGGCCGATGTCGCACGGGGCGTGGTCAATGTCATGGTCGGCATCGCGCCGGTCAAGCCCGCCGAGTTCGTCATCGTGAAGATCCAGCAGGTCGCCGGGCAGTTCGACCTCGCCCTCTCGTAACCCCCTCGTCGGCACGGAAAAGGAACACGAAGGAATCCGATGGCTGAGTTCCGGATAAACGCCCATCGCTTCGACCCGTACAAGAATTTCAAGTTCCTGGTCCTCTGGGACGGTCGGACGGTCGCGGGCATCAGCAAGATCAGTCCTCTCAAGCGCACCACCGAAGTGGTCAAGCACCGCCACGGCGGTGACCCCAGCTCGCCGCGCAAGTCGCCGGGCCGCTCCGAATTCGAGGGCGTGACCCTCGAACGCGGTGTCACCCACGACCCCGAGTTCGACCGCTGGGCCAACAAGGTCTGGCAGGTCGGCGCGGGTCTCGGCTCGGAGGTGTCGCTGCGGGACTTCCGCAAGGACATCATCATCCAGGTCCTCAACGAGGCCGGGCAGGTGGCCGTCTCGCACAAGCTGTACCGGGCGTGGGTGAGCGAGTACCAGGTGCTCGGCGAGCTGGACGCCAACGCGAACGCCGTCGCGATCCAGAGCGTCAAGCTGGAATGCGAGGGCTGGGAGCGCGACTACGAGGTGGCGGAACCGGTCGAGCCCTCGTTCACCCATCCGGCCTGAACCGGCTTCGTACCGGGGGGAGTTGAGGGATGACGCGCGCCGCTTCGCCGACGGGACCGGCCGAACTGCTCGCCACCTGGGAGGCCGGGCTGGCGCAGCACGACTGGGAACGTTCCCTGCTGCTGCACCGGGCGGCCCGCCCGGGGGCCGGCACCGACGAGTTGCTGTCGATGCCGGTCGGCGGCCGGGAGGCCGACCTGTACGCGCTGCGCCGGGCCCTGTTCGGCGAGCGCATGCAGGTGCGCGTCGAATGCGCGTCGTGCGGCGAGGCGATGGAGTTCGAGCTCGACGCGTCGGCGCTGGGCGCGCGGGCGGCTCGGGCGGCGGGTGCGGAGGGTGCTTCGGGTGCCGGGGCGTTGGGCGCGGAGGCGTTGGGTGCCCGGGCGGCGGGCGCGGAGGCGCCTGGCGCGGGGGTTCGCACCGCGTCGGGCGGGGCGTTGCGAGTGGAGGAGGGCGAGTGGGTGGTCGAGTTCCGGCTGCCGACCGTCGCCGACCTCGCGGCGGCCGCTGCGGTGGCGGACCCGGCGGATCCGGCCCGGGCGCGCCGTGCGCTGCTGGCCAGGTGCACGGTCTCGGCGGTACGGGGCGGCCAGGCCGTCGCCCCGGAGCGGCTCGGCGAGCTGCTGCCCCGGCAGGTGGAGCAGCGGCTCGCCGAGGCGGCCGAGGAAGCCGACCCGGTGGCCGACGTGACGCTCGACGTGGCGTGCCCCGAGTGCGGTGAGGCCACCCCGGCCGAGCTGGACATCACCTCGTACCTGTGGGCCGAACTCGACAACTGGGCGCGGGACCTGCTGCTCGACGTCCATCTGCTCGCCACCGCCTACGGGTGGAGCGAGCCGGAGATCCTGGCGCTCAGCCCGCTGCGGCGCCGTTACTACCTGGAGCTGTGCGCGGATGCCTGACTACTTCGACCGGCTGCTCGCCCGGCACACGCCGCTACGCGCGGCAGGGCCGTCCGGCGGCGGCGTGGCGCGGGTACGGCCACGGCTTCCCGGCCCGTTCGAGCGGTTGGAGGCGCTGCGTACGGCTCCGCCCGAACCCGACGAGCCCGCGTCCCTGGTCCCGTCGGCGCCGGGGCCCGCGTTCGGGCCGGCGGAACTGATCCGGCACGAGCGGGAGGTGCTGCGGGACCGGCACACGGTGGTACGGACGGAGACGGCTCCGCCGGGTGACGAGCCGGAGCGGTACGCGAGGGCCGTCGCGCCCGGGCCTGGTCCGCTGCTGCGGGCGGCGGCGCAGGCGGGGCCTGTTGCCCGGCCGGGGGCCGCCGAGCCGCCGCGTGCGCCCCGTCGTGCGGGGGCGTCGCGCGGGCCGGACGGCGCGCCACCGGCGGCGGGCCCCGGTGCGGCGGGCCCGGCCGTGGCGCCCGTACCCCCGGCCGGGGCGGCGGCGGCCGCGCGGCCGCGTGAGGCCGACACGGCGGCGGCCCGTGGCGCGGGCCCGGGCGGGCTCGGGCGGCGCGGGTCCCGGCCGGCCGAGCGCGTCGTCCACGTACAGATCGGCCGGCTCGAGGTGAGCGCGGCCCCGCCTCCCGGCGCGCCCCGCCCCGGCACGGGCCGCCCCGACCCCACCGGGCGGCGCGGACCCGCGCTGACCCTGGACGACTACCTGGCGCGCGGCGAGAAGAGGAACTGAGGTCATGAGCAACGCACTTGCCGTCGCGACGGTCACCCAGGCCCTGGCGCTGCTGATCGGGAACAACCTGTCGCCCGAGATGGACATCGCGGTGAAGGTGGAGACCCGTAAGCCGCCGGCCGAGCCTCCCGTCGAGCCGACCATCAACGTCTTCCTCTACCAGGTCACGCCCAACTCCTCGATGCGCCACTACGACCTGCCCACGCGTTCCTCGGACGGCACGCTGGTAAAGCGCCCGGCGGCAGCCCTTGACCTGCACTATCTGATCAGCGCGTACGGGGAGGAGGCCGAGCTGGTCGGCCAGCGGCTGATCGGCTGCGTGGTGCGGACCCTGCACGAGATACCGGTGCTGCCGAACGAGCTGATCGAGCTCGCGGCGCAGCGCCCGTACCTGGCGGGCAGCGATCTGGCGGAGTCGCCGCAGAAGGTGCGGTTCACGCCCACGGTGATGGACATCGACGAGACGTCCAAGCTGTGGGGGATGCTGCACCAGACGCCGTACACCCTGTCGGTGGCGTACCAGGCGTCGCTGGTTCTGATCGAGGGCCGCGAGATCCCGGTCCCGGCGAAGCCGGTGGAGCGGAGGACGGTACGGGTCCTGCCGTTCGGCGCCCCGGGTGCGCCGGTGCCCCCAGGTACGCCGGTACCCCCGGGTACGCCGGTACCCCCGGGTACGCCGGTACCGGCGAGCGCAGCGGAGGCACCGGAGGCCGCTGAGGAGGAAGCCGCCGCTCCCGCGAAGAAGGCCCCCGCCAAGCGGGCCCCCGCCAAGCGTTCCGCTCCCGCCCGTTCACGCAAAGCCCCGAACAAGGAGGGCTGAGGAACGGTGCGCGACACGGGGGCGGGTGAGGACATGGGCACGTACGACGACGGCACCGGCACCAAGGCGCGGGCGCTGGCGGCCGCCATCAGCGCGGTCCTGGCCCGCGTGGACGCCCACGCGGCGCGGGCACGGCACGCCGGCCATCCGGCGGGCGCCACGCCCGGTCGCGCCCCGGCGGACACGCCGGGCCACGAACCCCGCGACTTCGCGGTCGGCAACGGGACCGCGGCCGACGCCGCGACCGGCCCGGAAGACCGGCCCACCGGTGCGGGGTACACCGCCGGGCACCCGAGCGGGGGCGCCGGGAACCGCCCGGCACGGCGGAAGCCGGCCGGGCAACCGCCCGCCACCGGACGGGCGAACGCCCCTGCCGCCGTCCCCGCTTCCGGGCCCGCCACCCCGGCGCCCGCCGCGCCCGACGCGCCCGCCTCCCTCGACGCGCTCGTCGCCTGCTTCGGGCTCACGCCGTTCGAGCGGGACGTCGTCCTCCTGACCGCCGCCGCCGAGCTGGACCCGACCACCGGGAGCCGGTGCGCCGCCGCGAGCGGGGATCCGGAGCGGGCGTACCCGACGTTCTCGCTCGCCCTCGCCGCGCTGGCCGAGCCGCACTGGAGCGCGCTGACGCCCGTCGGTCCCCTGCGGCGCTGGCGGCTCGTCGAGCTGGACGACGAGACCCGGCTGACCACGTCCCGGCTGCGGCTCGACGAGCGGATCCTGCACTTCCTGGCCGGGGCGCCCTATCTGGACGCCCGGCTGCACGGCCTGTTGCGCCGTACGGCCGTGCCGGACTCGCTGCCCGCCTCGTACGACGTGGCGGCGGGCCGGGTCGCGGCCGCCTGGACGGCGGCCACCGGGCAGGCGCCGCTCCGCGTCGAGCTGGTGGGCGGCGACCTGCCGTCACGCGCCGACATCGCCACCGCGGCCGCCCGGCGTTCGGGGCTCGGCCTGTACGCGATGGCCGCCGACGACGTCCCTACCGACCCCGCCGAGCGGGACCGGCTGGCCCGGCTCTGGCAGCGGGAGGCGATCCTGCTGCCGGCCGCGCTGCTGGTGGAGGTCGGGGACCTGGAGCGGGACCAGGCCGCCGCCACGGAGGCGTTCATCGAGAGCGCCGCCGTACCCCTCGTCGTGTCGAGTACCGATCCGCGGCAGACCGCGCGGCAGCGCGGTGAGCGGGTCACCGTGCCGGCGCTCGACACCGACGAGCAGCTGCGGGTGTGGGCGGACGCCCTGGCGGACGTACCCGAGGTGTCGGATGAGGACCTGAAGGATCTCGTCGCGCAGTTCTCGCTGCCGCCGCACCTGATCCGCTCGGCGGGCGCGGCCGTCGTACGGGACCTGCCCGGCGCGGACGAGCCGGCCGCGCGGGAGCTGGCCTGGCGGGCCGGGCTCACCGAGGCGCGGATGGGCATGGACGAGCTGGGCCGGCGGATCGAGCCGCAGGCGGGCTGGGGCGACCTGGTGCTGGCGGAGCGTCAGCTGAAGGTCCTGCACGAGATCGTCGCGCATGTACGGCAGCGCTCCACCGTCTACGAGGAGTGGGGCTTCGCGGCCACGCTGCGCCGCGGACTCGGCGTCACGGCGCTCTTCGCGGGCGGGTCCGGCACGGGCAAGACCCTGGCGGCCGAGGTGATGGCGAGGGAGCTGGGGCTGGACCTGTTCGTCATCGATCTGTCCCAGGTGGTCAGCAAGTACATCGGCGAGACCGAGAAGAACCTGCGCAGGGTCTTCGACGCCGCCGAACGCGGCGGCGCGCTCCTGCTGTTCGACGAGGCGGACGCGCTCTTCGGCAAGCGCAGCGAGGTCAAGGACAGCCACGACCGGTACGCGAACCTCGAAGTCAGCTACCTGCTGATGCGGATGGAGGCGTACCGGGGCCTCGCGATCCTCACCACCAACATGAAGCAGGCGCTGGACACGGCGTTCATGCGCCGTATCCGCTTCGTCGTCGACTTCCCCTTCCCCGGCGAGAACGAGCGCGCCGAGATCTGGCGGCGGGTGCTGCCGGCGCGGGCTCCGATGAAGGGCGTCGACCCGGCGCTGCTGGCCCGGCTGACCGTGGCGGGCGGCTCGATCCGCAACATCGCGCTGTCGGGCGCGTTCCTCGCCGCCGAGGAGGGTGAGCGTCTCCAGATGCGGCACATGCTGGAGGCGGCGCGTACCGAATATCTCAAGCTGGACCGCTCCTTGACGCCGTCGGAGGTCCACGGATGGGTCTGAACGAGGCACCTCGTACCGTACGCGTCGACATCGGCGAGCTGGTGCTCGACGGCTTCGACCGGGTCGACCCGGACCGGGTGTCGGCCGCGTTCCAGGCGGAGCTGGCCCGGCTCGTACGGGAGCGGGGCGTGCCGCTGGCGGCCGACGGCGGCCGGGCGCTGGACGCCCTGTCCGGGCTGCCGCCGCTGCCCGCGACGACGTCGCCCGGGCGGCTGGGCGAGGCGCTGGCCCGTGCGGTGCACGCGGGGCTGTCGGGGCGGGGTGAGCCACGATGACCACGTCTCGCGCGGAGGATACCCAGGCGGTACGGAAGGACCGGCGCCGCAAGCGCAAGGAGCGGGCCGTCTCCCGTACGCCGGAGCCGAAGGACATCGTCAGCGGGGCCGGTCAGCCGCTGGACCTCGGCGTGCGGCGGGAGCTGGAGGAGCGTCTCGGGTACGACTTCGGTCAGGTCCGGCTGCACACCGACCGGGACGCGGACGCGCTGACGGACATGCTGGGTGCCGACGCGGTGGCGGTCGGCCGGGACATCTTCTTCCGGGAGGGCGCCTACCTGCCGGGGACGGCGGACGGGCAGCGGCTGCTCGCGCACGAGCTGCTGCACACGGTGCAGAACCCGCACGGGCTGGGCGCTCTGCGGGCGGGCCGCGACCTGGGCGCGGTGAGCCTGCCGCAGCAGGCGGTGGAGCGCGAGGCGGAGTCGGCGGCGCGGGACCTCGTACGAGAAGGCCACGCGCCGGACGTCGAGCCGGGCCAGGAGACCCCCGGCTGGCTCCGCTACGCCACCGTGGACGCCGACCGCCGGCGCCTGGAGGACCTGGACCCGGCGACCCTGGTGGACCGGCTGGCCAACGGCGTGCTGCGCTCGCTGCGCGGCGACCCGGAGGACCTGTCGGGACGGGTGCGGCTGCAACTGGCGCGGATGTCGGAGCAGTTGCAGGACTCGGTGCTCGACCGGCTGGAGGTGCGGCTGCTGTCGAACGAGTACGACCGGCTGCTGGACCTCGCCGAGGAGTCGGATGATGGGCCGGTCGAGCTGGGCCCGGCGGAGGTGCCCGGCCCCGAGGTCGACCTGTTCGAGGAGCTGGGTGTCGAGCGGACCCGGTGGAAGCGCGAGGAGGAGGCCGACCGGTCGTCCGGTGACAAGCGGGCCGACGACGCCCGCGAGGAGCGGCGGGACGCCAGGGCCAGGGACGAGAAGCAGGGCGGTGAACGCAGCAGGGCGCGCGCCGACGCGGCGGCCGAGGACCAGGAGGCGGCCCGGCGCAAGGAGCAGGAGGACGAGCGCGCCCAGTCCCGGGAGCAGGCGGAGCAGGAGCAGCACCAGGAGGAGGAGAAGCAGGCCGCGGAGCGCGGGCGTGTCGACGAGGCCGCCGACGAACGGGCGGCGGAGCGGCAGGAGGGCACCGAGCAGGCCAAGGAGGAACGCAAGGCCCAACGGGACCGCGAGGAGCAGGATCCGGAACAGGCCAACGCCCCCGGCGCGGACAAGCGCAAGCGCAAGGACGACGCGAAGAAGCCGGCTGCCGGATCGAAGCAGGAGAACCTCGACCCGAAGGCGAAGGCCCAGCCCGGTGCCGTACGCCCGGAAAAGGTCGACGAGCGGGCGGAGCAGCGCGACAGCGCTCTGTCCGAGCACGGCCTGCACGAGAAGGACGAGGACGAGGGCGAGCCGCTGGAGGCCGAGAAGCCGCTCGGGCTCGAGGCGGGCGCGGACCGGGAGATCGGCGGCGAGGACGCGGCCCGTACGCCTGGGGGCGGCGGGGCCGAGGCCGAGCTGAAACCTGAGGACTACCTGCCGGCCACCGACCTCGATGTGTCGTCCGTGCCGACCGCCGACAACCCGGACGCGACCGTCCCCACGTTCCCCGCGCCGCCGCCGACGAAGGCCGAACAGGTCCAGCAGCAGCGGGAGATCGACGCGGAGGAGGAAGAGGACGAGGACGCCCCGGAGGCGGAGGCCAAGCCTCCGGGCGCGGAGATGGGGCCGGTGGAGGGCGAGGCGCCGCAGCCGGAGGGGGGGCCGGCGGCGGAGGCCGGGGACCGCGCCGAGAAGGACCTCCAGCCGGAGAAGCCGGTAGACCAGGAGGTGGGGCCCGATCCGGAGACGGATGCGCGGCAGCAGCCGGAGCCGGAGGCGGAGGAGCGGGACCCGGAGCAGGAGCAGGAAGCGGCGCAGCGCGACGCGGAAGACGGCCGGGAGGGTGCCAACGAGGACGCGCCGGACGCGCGGGAGGCCGCGGACCAGGAGCAGGAGCGCAAGGAGCAGGAGGAGCGCCGGGAGCAGCAGGGCGCGAAGGGGCTGCCGCAAGGGGCGGCGGCGGACAAACCGTCCGGTGCGGCGGGCTCGGACCTCGGTTCGGCGCCGGTCGCGCCGCCGGCAGGTGCGCACCCCGAGCGCAGCTCCGTCGAGGACGGCCGCCCCTCCCCCGCCACGCGCCGGGTCGCGGACTCGGCGCGTGGCGACCACGAGGGGTCCGCGCCCAGGAGCCAGATCCCGAAGGAGAGCGGGCCGGGCGCCACACCGAGCGGTGTGGTCGGCGGCAGCGGTACGTCGGGTCCGAGGGCCGCCACCGGTCCGGGTGGGGCGCCGTCGGTGGCGCACGCCGCGGTGAGCCCGGCGGCCGAACAGGCGCCCGCCCCGGGGCGGTTGGGCGCTCCGGCGCCGGAGGGGGCGAAGGCGCAGCCGGAGGCGTCGCTGGAGAAGGACGGCGGCGGGTGCGCCCCGCCCGAGCCGGCGGCGGAGAAGGAGGAGGGCGGCGGGAGCTGCGGCGGCGGAGGTGGCGCGGCCGCTCCCGAGGAGAAGCAGCAGGAGCCGCCGGACGTCTCGGGCCAGGACCCGAAGGCCGCGATCGGCACGGTAAGCAAACTGGCACCGGACCAGGCGCTGGCCGCCATGCCTGGCGTGGACGCCTCGGCGGACAAGAAGGTCGGCGAGGAGCAGCGTCGGCTGGACGCCAACCCGCCCGAGCGGGAACGGCCCTCGGGCGCGCCGCGCACCATGTCCGGTCCGCCCGAGGCGGCGGCGCCGGCGGCACAGGTGACAGGCAAGGTAGAGCGGATCGGGCCCGAGGACCAGGGCGAGAAGCAGCGGGCGAAGGGCAGCGACAAGGCGCAGGGCCAGAAGCCGACCGACAGCACTCCGCCGCCTCCGGTGCCGGCGGTGGGCAAGGAGCTGAGCGCCGAGGACGCGAAGAGCGTCGACGCGGCCGCCGACGCGGTACCGACGGTCGACCCGGAGCTGCGGAACAAGACGGTCGGCCCGGCGCCCAAGATCAGGCTGGAGGGCGCGAGTGATCCGAAGCGTACGGACGACCAGGCGAGGGCGCTGAAGGAGAAGCAGACCGAGATCCAGGACACGGGGCGGCAGGACGCCGCGAAGCCGATGGGCGAGGACCAGATCTTCCCCGACGCGCCGCGCGAGCAGCTCGTCGGCGAGGCGGCGGGCCGCGCGGGCGGCAAGGGTGGTGGCCTGGCGAAGTTGTCGGTGCCCAAGCCCGGCGTCGGGGCGGTCGCCAAACAGGAGCGCGGCAGCGAGATCCAGGGTGCGGCAGGCCAGGCGCAGGGCGATCTGGCCGCCAAGGAGAAGGAACACCAGCAGGGCGAGCAACAGGCCAAGCAGGAGAAGCAGACCGAGATCGACCGCGAGGTCGCCCAGAACGCGGCGAAGCAGACCTCGGAACGGGGCCGAGCCGCCGACGAGGCGCAGCGCGAGCGCGAGAACTGGCGCACCGAGCAGGACAAGAAGGTCGAAGAGGCGGACAGGAACTCCGAGAAGGAGCACACCGCCAAGAACAAGGAGATCGTCAAGGCCCGCGACGACAAGGACAAGGAGGTCGAGGACCGCAAGAACAAGGACAACGAGCGGATCGATTCCGAGCGGGAGAAGGCGGAGAAGGAAGCCGAGAAAAAGAAGGAGGAGAACAAGCCGTCGGGCGGCTTCCTCGGCTGGGTTGCCGACAAGGTGAAGAGCGCCTTCAACGCGATCCTCGACGCGGTCACCGCGGTCTTCGACGCGGCGCGCAAGGCCGTCAACTCGATCATCGACACGTTCAAGGACTGGGCCAACAAGGCCATCGACTTCGTACGTGACCTCGCCATCAAGGCGATCAACGTCCTCGCGGACGCGCTGATCGCGATCGGTGACGTACTGCTGGCGGCCTTCCCGGAGCTCCGGGACAAGTTCCGCAGGGCGATCGAGGGGCTGCGGGACAAGGCGATCGCCGCGGTCAACAAGCTGGCGGACGGCCTGAAGAAGGCCGTGAACGCGCTGCTCGACGCGCTGGCGGCCGGGCTGAACAAACTGCTCGACGTCCTGGAAGCGGGTCTGAAGGCCGTCATCAAGGCCTATCAGGCCGTGATCCTCGGCGCGATCAAGTTCGCGCAGGCGGCGATCGAGGCACTGGGCAAGTTCGCGGCGCTGGTCGCGGACATCGCGCCGGACCCGGGTGGCTGGTTGGCCAAGGCGGGCAGTTCGGCGAAGTCCGGCATCCAGGACCACTTGTGGGGCGCGATCAAGACGGGCGTCAAGCGGTGGTTCGACACGAAGGTCGAGGGCATCCTCGGTCTCGGCAAGGCCGTGATCGACGTCCTGGTGAAGGGCTGCGTCTCGATCAAGCAGATCGGGAAGATGGCGTGGGACGCGATCATCGCGTCGCTGCCGATGATGATCGCGTCGATCGTGATCGAGAAGGTCGTCTCGATGCTGGTGCCGGCGGCGGGCGCGATCCTGACGATCGTTCAGGGCCTGATGGCGGCGTGGCAGAGCCTCAGCTCGATCCTTTCAGCGTTCGGCAAGTTCTGGGCCTACCTGAAGGCGGTCAAGGCGGGCCCGGCGGCCTGCCTGTTCGCCGAGGCGGTCGCGGCGGGGATCGTGGCGCTGCTGGACTTCATCACCAACTTCCTGATGCTGCGCCTCACCGCTGCGACGAAGGGCGTGGGCAAGCGCCTCAAGGCGATGGCCGAGAAGATCATGAAGGGCCTGAAGAAGACGGGCAAGGGCGCGAAGGAGGCGGCGGGCGACGCGGTCAACAAGGCGCGCGGTGCGGTACGCAGCGCCCAGGACGCCCTGCGCCGGCCCGCGACCCCGGCGAAGCCGAAGGGCCCCCGGGTCCCGAAGAACCGCTCCGCCTCCACGGACCGCGGCCCCTCCTCGAACCGGCCCCCGAAGGACACCACCACCGACCGCCCGACGAGCCGCACCCCGGACCGGGAACGCGACCGCCGCCGCGAGGAATCGGAGGTTCAGCGCGACCGCCAACGCCCGGACTCCCGCCCGGACCGCACCCCCGACCAGCGCCCCGACACCGGGAGGGACAAGTCCCCCGACCCCGCCCCCAAGAAGAAGAAAGAGGTCGAGGCCCCCAAACGCCAGAAGCCGCGCAAGCCCAAGTCTCCGCTGGGCAAGGCCCTCGACAAGATCAAGGGCAGGGTCAAGTCGGCCTTGAAGAAGATCCGCAACGCCGGCAGGACGCTCGGGAAGAAGCTGCGGAAGAGCAAGGTCGGGCAGGCGCTGAAGAACAGCGGCAAGAGGATCCGCGACCTCTTGAAGAAGAAGCGCGATCGTATGCGTGACGAGAAGCGGCGGCGTACGGACCAGAGGACGAAGCGAAAGGACGATCAGAAGCGAAAGGAGAAGTCCAAGGAGTCGAAGGAGGCACGCCTCACCAAGATCGTCGCCCGTATTCGCCCGGCGCTCCAAAATCTCCTCAACAGGGGCGTCCTCCGCACCGTCATGCAGGTGACGCTGACCGCGATGCGGCTCTGGTACAAGCTGACGGGGCTGACCCTGCGCGGTGGGGAGCAGGGCGACATTCTCGCGCGCCTCAATCCGGAGCAGTCCACCAACTCGTTCGAAGAGTCGATGGACGTTTCCGAGGAGTTGTCGCCCGAATCACGAAGGCCGACGGCACAGCAGCAGGACGAACAGCGGGACCAACGCGACAACGGCGCGGAACAGCGGCCCGAACCGGGGCAGCCGGCCTCTCTCAAGCCGGAACTCCTTGCAATCCTTCGAGGCGCTCCCAGGATCCGGAAGGGCAAGTACGTACAGAAAGGCGAAACCCTCACCTACAAGGAGGGGGAGAAGCGTGCAGAAACGGGCGACAGACTCACCCCCGACCATATCCCGTCAGGCGAGGCCATCGTCGAAGCGGCAAGGAACAAGGCGGTGGCCCGCGCGGAGAAGCGCCTCGGACGCGAGCTGGATGCCGAGGAGCGCGAACAGCTTCTTCGTAGCAAGAAGATGCTCCACGTGAAGAACTCCAGAGGGAAGAAGAAGCGCGACACCGTGGCCCAGAAGATTTATGAGAATGCGCTGACCGTCGTGGTCGATGAGGATCTCCACGAACCGCGGCGCAGAGGGCCCAGGTTCGGCTCCCGCACGTGGGGGTCGAGGAACAGCGCCCGCCGGGGCGGTCCGGATACCTTGTACGAGGAGGATGCAAAAGATCTCACCAGGGCGACCGAGAAGGACTTCAGATTCTACTTAGAGTTCCTCGAGAACAAAGACAAACTCCTCAAGAGCCAAGTGCTGGCCTTCATCCGCCACTACAAGAAGCTGACAGACCGGAAGGTGATCAGCTACTCTCGCGCCATCGACGACATGCTGCTGGACTACTGGAAAAAGGCGAAAGATGAGCCACAGGCAAACAGTTGAGGAAATCGTATTCGACCCCCAGCTCTCGGTTCCCGAAAAGAGCGAGCGCATCATCGCCTACCTGTCACAGCAGCCGGGAAGGGGCGTAGCCGCCGCAGTCGACTGTCTCATGGAGACGAACGACGACCGGGTGTCATCGTTCGCCGCCACATATCTCCAGATGGTTCCCGGTGCACAAGAGGAGAAGACGCTCGCCGCCGAACGCCTCCGCGCGGCCGGCCCTCCACTCGTCAGGGCCGCCGCACGGCTCGTCCCATGGCTGCCGGGCGAGCTTCTCGACGGGTTCATCGCTGACTACTTGGCCGACCCCGAACCGAACTCGCCGCGCTCCAGTGTGCTGTTCAGCATCGCCATCTACACGCCGGAGCGGCTTCGCCCCTACGCCGACCGTATCGAGAGCGACTCGATTCAGCGCAGTCTCCTGTCGGGCGCCCCGGACGCGCTCGTCGACGCGTTCTTGGAGAGCTGGCGCGAGGACCGGGACCTCGACACCCTCCACGCCCTCGCTCTCATCCGTACACCGCACGCTGCTGACGTCATTCAGTCCCTGCGCGACGAACTCGATGAGCCGGAGGACTGGGAGGCCCTGATGGAGCTGGCCGGCCGACTCCCCGAGACCGGCGAGAGTTCGGGCTTCCGCCCCTCTTACATGGGCTTCGTCGTGGACCGAGGTGAGAGCGACCACGTCATGGGGGGGACGTATCACGCAGACGTGCCGCTGTGCCCGCGCTGCGAGGCACCCGCCGAACGAGTGCTGACCATTGCCGCCGGCTCCGTGCCGTTCGGCCTGAGCCAGGACCCATCCTTCTTCTGGTACTCGTGCGACTGCCGTGCTCTGGATTCCACAACGGTACGGATCGGCGGGGAAGGGCGGACCGTCTACTTCGGCCCTCAGGGCCCACCTCGCTCCGAATCAACGCTGGTACCCGGCGAGAGGTCCCTGGCTCTGGAACCGCATCCGAACCAGACGGGAGTCAGCCTGGAAGCCATTCCCGGCCAGTTCCTGCACCAGGTGGGCGGACTACCCCGCTGGTCGGAAGCAGACCTGCACCCCGTCTGTCCTGAATGCGGAAAGTCCATGCCGTTCCTGGCATCCATCGACAGTGGTCACACGCCGTTCGGGCCCATGGGGTTCGGCGGGGCCCTCTTCGGGTTCTGGTGCGACAGCTGCAGCGTATCGAGCACGCTCTTCCAGACCTGACCGCGCAGAAAGGCAACCCATGACCCGCTACGCCGACATACCCAAACCCATCCGCTCCGGCATCGTCGTCGTCGACCCCGAGCGCGGGACGCCGCAGCGGATCATCGTGCTGCAGTTCAACCCCGACACCCTGGAGCGGTCCCTCGCGCCCCAGGCCGCCGGGGGGAGCGGCGATGCCGGGGGTGGCGGGAGTGGAGGGGACCGGAACGAGGCCCTGCGGCTCAAGGGGCCGGCCGAGGAGACGTGGAAGTTCACGGCTGAGATCGACGCGACCGATCAGTTCGAGGTGGCCGCGCCCGAGGGGATCCATCCGCAGTTGGCGACGCTGGAGATGCTGGTGCATCCCACCACCGCGCAGTTGCGGGAGGCGTCCCGGCTGACGAAGAAGGGGGCCATCGAGATCAGTCCGATCGAGGTGCCGCTGACGCTGTTCACGTGGGGCAGCAAGCGCGTCATGCCGGTACGGCTCACCGAGCTGTCGATCAACGAGTCGGCGTTCGACGTCCATCTCAACCCGATCAGGGCGAGCCTCGGCATCGGGATGAAGGTGCTCAGCGTCAGTGATCTGCCGGCCGGGCACCGGGGGGCCGATCTGTATCTGGCGCATCTGGCACAGAAGGAGCGGCTCGCCGCGTCCGCGCGCGGCGGGCGGCTGGCGGAGCTGGGGCTGGGACGGGGGTTGTAGGACGTGATCGAACCGTACGAGAGCGCGCTCGACGCGATTCCGGGGTCGCACCCGTATCCCCGCACCAGCCGGTACCACGACGCGGAGATCGGGGTGCACCGTATGGCCGACGGGACCGAAGTGCGGTACACCAAGCGGCGGTTACTGCCGCCGCTGCCGGCCGACGAGGACACCGCGCCGCACACCGTCAGCAGCGGCGAGCGCCCGGACCACCTCGGGCAGCGGTACGTCGGCGACCCGGGGCAGTGGTGGCAGATCGCCGACGCCAATCCGGTCCTGGATCCGCACGAGTTGACCGGGGAGCCCGGACAGGAGATCCGGATACCCCAGGCGGGCGGATTCCATGGCTGAGGAAACGCCCGTCGGGGGCGGGCCCGTTCATCTCGCCCTGGAGATGGGGCCGAGGCTCACCCGTCCCGTCCCCGCCGAGGTCGCGGCGGCACTGCTGTCCGCGCAGATCACCCTGACCGCCGGGGAGCGGAGCGGGTTCCAGCTGGCGTTCGACCTCACCAAACGGGGGCTGATCACGGACCGGCTGCTGCCCGAGGGGTTCTTCGACCCCAGGACCCGGGTCATCGTCACCACCTCGGTCAAGGGGACATCGACGGTGGTCCTGGACGGTCTCATCGTCCGCCAGGAGGTGGGGGTGAGCAACGTTCCCGGCCAGACCACCCTCACCGTCACCGGCGAGGACCTGACCCTGCTCATGGACCTCGAGGAGCGGACCGATCGCTACCCGAATCTGCCCCCCTCCGAACGGGTGAAGAGGATCCTCGCGAGATACGCGGACTACGGCATCCGTCCGCGGGTCGTCCCGGAGCACGTGCATCAGCCGCCGCGTGAGCGGCTGCGCGTCGAGTACCAGTCCGGGACCGATCTGCAGTACGTGACGGAGCTCGCCCGGGCCAACGGCTACACCTTCTACCTGGAGCCCGGGCCCGGGCACCAGCAGTCCTTCGCCTACTGGGGGCCCGAGCGGCGGCTGGGCCGGCGGCAGCACGCGCTCAACGTCAACATGGACGTCAACTCCACCGTCGACCAGCTGACGTTCGCCTACGACGGGACGGCCCGCGAGGAACCACAGGCCCGCTGGCAGGACCCGAGGACGCGGGACTCCCAGCTGCTGCCGCAGCCCGACATCAACCCCCTGCGCCCCCCGCTCGGCAGGCGGCCCACGCCCGCCCTCAAGCGCAGGACCCTGTCCGGTACCGCGAAGAGGGCCCCGGAGCAGGCCCGGGCCGAGCTCCTGGCCAGAGCCGCGACGTCCGCCGACGCGGTCTCCGGCTCCGGGTCGCTGGACGTCAACCGGCACGGATACGTGCTCGAGCCGCGCGAGCTCGTCGGCGTGCGCGGCGCCGGCCGGGCGTACGACGGCGACTACTACGTCAAGTCCGTCACCCACAACATCAGGCCCGGCTCGTACCAGCAGAACTTCACGCTCTCACGTGAGGGACTGATCGCCCGCAGCGGCACCGTGCGACCGTGAGGACCAGGAGAACTTTGCATGGCTGCAGGACCGAACAACCGGTTTCTCGGCAAGTTCCGGGGCCAGGTGGTGAGCAACCGGGATCCGCTGAGGATCGGCCGGGTCACCGTCAAGGTGCCGGACGTGCTGGGTGATGAGCCGTCCACCTGGGCCCTGCCCTGCCTGCCGTTCACCGGGCGCCAGTCGGGGCAGTACGCGGTTCCGGCCGAAGGAGCCGGCGTGTGGGTGGAGTTCGAGCAGGGGGATCCCAGCTACCCCATCTGGACGGGGTGCTGGTACGGGCACGAGTCCGAGCTGCCGCCGGACGCGCTGGCGGGCCCACCGGCGCACCAGAACGTGGTGATCCAGACCTCCGACCAGCACAAATTGGTGATGGGAGACGTGCCGGGCGGCAACGGGATCCGCCTCCAGGCCGCCACGGGCGCGTACGTACAGATCGACGAGAAGGGCGTGACCATCGCCAACGGCCAGGGCGCGACGATCGTGCTGACCGGCAGTGAAGTCAACATCAACGAGGGCCGGTTGATCGTGCCCAAGAAGCCTTAGTCAGGAAACGGGGAGAATCGTGTTGTCCGGGAATCTCGTGAACGGCGGTACCTCGATCAGCTGCCCGCACGGCGGCCGGGTCGTGCCCGCGTCCGCACCGTCGTCGTCCGGAGTCCGGGCCGACGGGCATCCGGTGCCGACCGCGGCCGATGTCTTCACGGTCGTCGGCTGCCGGCACACGGTCGGCGGTGTGCGGCACCCATGCGCGACGGTGCGCTGGACGCCCGCCCGCGGCGGGGTGCTGATCGACGGCTCGCCGGTGCTGCTCGACACGACGCCCGCGCTCTGCTTCAGCGCCGCGCTCGTCCCGCAGGGCCCGCCCGTGGTGGCGGCCGGCGCGTCGCGGGGGGTGTCGTCGCGATGAGGAGCGTGAGGACGGTGCGGACGGTACGGACGGACATCGCCTTCCCGTTCCGGGTCGATGCCCGGGGCCGGACGGCGCACGCGGACGACGACGAGCATGTGCGGGACCTCGTCGAGCAGTTGCTGTTCACCAGCCCGGGCGAGCGCGTGATGCGGCCCGACTTCGGGTGCGGGCTGCTCGATCTGGTCTTCACGCCCAACAGCCCGGAGCTGGCCTCCGCCCTGGAGCTGTCGGTGCAGGCCTCGTTGCAGCGGTGGCTGGGCGAGCTGATCGAGGTGGAGGCGCTGGACGTGGTGAGCGAGGAGAACGTGGTCCGGGTGTATCTGCGCTATGTGGTGCGCTCCACCGGGAGCCGGCGCGACGAGGTGTTCGAGGGGAGGGGGGCCGCATGAGCGGTACGGTCACACACAGCAGGCGCGCGCGGGTACGCGCCGTACAGCTGGGCGGCGTGGACGCCGTCGAGGTCGGCGACGACGGGCTGACGCTCGAAGTCACGTTCCTCGGCAAGGCGCCCGAGGGGCTGTGCCCGCAGAACATACGCATCGACGGCGGCCGCCGGATCACCGGCATCGAGGCGGTCGAGGTGTCCGTCGAGCGGGAGGAGGACCCGGAGCTCGACGACCGGCTGTACGTCACGCTCGACCGCACCGGCGACATGTCCCGCTACCGCCTCTCGGTCGTGGACACCGATCCGTACGGACGCCCCGGCACCGAGCCGTTCCCCGGGTTCGACCAGCGGTACTTCTCCGCGGAGTTCGCGTTCCGTACCGACTGCCCCACGCCCTTCGACTGCAGGGACGAGCAGCCCGACTGCCCGCCCGGCTTCCCCGCCGCGCCCGTCATCGACTACACGGCGCGCGACTACGACACGATCCGCACACTCATCCTGGACCGGCTGGCGCTGACCGCGCCGGACTGGGTGGAGCGCAACGCCGCCGACCTCGGTACGACACTGGTCGAGCTGCTCGCCCACACCGCCGACCGGATCGGTTACCAGCAGGACGCGGTGGCGACGGAGGCGTACCTGGACACCGCCCGCCGCCGGGTGTCGTTACGCCGGCACGTACGGCTCATCGACTACCCGATGCACGACGGCGTCAACGCCCGCGCGTACGTCACCGTCGAGACGGTACGGGAACTGACGCTGCCGCCCGGCACGTTCCGGTTCGCCGCCGTGGACGTACGGAGGCTGGGGCCGCGCGACCGGCCGGAGATCGGCACCGTCATCGACGACCGGGACCTCGCCGTGCTGGAGGAGCGCGGGTCGGTGGAGGTGTTCGAGCCGGTCGTGGCGCACGAGCCGCTGGTGCTGCGCCCCGCGCACAACACGATCCGCTTCTGGACCTGGAGCGGCGAGGTGGGCGCGCTGCCCGAGGGGACCACGGCCGCGACGCTGCGGGACGCGTGGGCGGACGAGAAGTGCGAGGTGCGGGCCCTGGCGCTGGAGCCGGGCGACCTGCTGCTGATCGAGGAGGTGCGGGGGGTACGGTCCGGGACGCCCGGCGACGCCGATCCCGCGCACCGGCAGGCCGTACGCCTCACCTCCGTCACCCCGGCCGTGGACCGGCTGGCCGATCAGCCGGTGCTGGAGGTGACGTGGGCGGCCGAGGACGCCCTCACCTTCCCCGTCTGCCTCACCACCCGTGGCGGCCCGGACTGCGAGCCCGTCGAGGACGTGAGCGTGGCGCGCGGCAATGTCGTCCTGGTGGACCACGGCCGGTCGCTCACCTTCTGCGGCGGCAGCCCGGACACGGTCACCGTGCCGCCCGCGCCGGCCGTCCTCGGGTCGTGCGACCCGTCGGGCTTCGGCTGCTGGGACGCCGACCACGGCAACGCCACGGCCGATCTGATCACCACCCGGCTGCGGCAGACCCGAACGGGCCGGCTGCTGACGGCCGATCAGGTACGGGAGCTGTTCACCGTCGTCGGCGAGGACGCGACCGGCCGCGCCGGCATCGGCCTGGAGCTGGCGGGCCGGCGGCGCGCCAAGGTCGTCCCCGGCACGGCGTACGTGCAGGCCGAGGCCCTGGAGACGCTGCTGGCGCAGGTCGTGTACCCGGGCATCGCGCCCCGCTTCCGGCCCGTCCTGCCCCGCTCGCCCGTCGTCCAGGCGGTGCCGTTCCCCGAACCGCGCCATGTGTCGGCCGGGCAGGCCGGGCGGCTGGCCGCGATCCCGGGCCGGGTGCGGGCGCGGCTGGTGGAGCTGTGGCGCTCCGCCCGCGACTGCGACGGCCTGGCGGAGCCGGAGATCGCCGAGCTGACCGTGCTGTTCGGGCTGCGGGTGCTGGAGCGCCTGGAGCTGCGCCGGCACCCGGTGCGGGCACTGCGCGAGCTGCTGCACCGCAGCGAGCGGCTGCTCGCCGCCAAGCTGCGGCGGCTGGAGGTGCTGACCGCCCGGGCGCGGGCCGGTGCGGTGCTGGACGGGTCCATCGCCTGGGAGGTCGCCCACACCTGGGGTCCGGCGTACGCGGCCGGGCTGCACCCGGACGAGCCGGTGCTGCGGGGGCCTGCCGCCGCGCTCGTACAGGATCCTCGTGAGGCCCTTCCGGCGGTACGGCTGTACGAGCGGCTGCGGAAGTCGCCGGGGTGCGGTTCGGCGGTGACGGTGACTGGCGGGGCTGGCGGGGCTGGCGGGGCTGGCGGGGCTGGCGGGGCTGGCGGGGCATCATCCGCGCCCGGCGCGTCGGCGGCGGCCGGCGTCCCGGCGGTGACCTCCGGTCGCGGTGGCGTCGTCACTCCGAGCAGTGAGCGGTCCTCGGACGGCGGCCGCGACCGCCACCACGACCTCGCCGTCTGGACGCTCAGGCGGGACCTGTTGGGCAGCGGCCCGCGCGAGCGGCACTTCGTCGGGGAGCTGGAGGACGACGGGCGGATCGCCCTGCGCTTCGGCGACGGGCGGCACGGTGCCCGCCCCCGCCCCGGGGCGCGGCTGGAGCTGCGCTACCGGCTCGGTGGCGGCACGGCCGGCAACGTCGGCGCGGAGTCGATCAACCACCTCGTGCTGTGCCGCGACCCGGACGACTCCGACACCGGCGCGCCCATGCCGGTGGCGGGCGTGCGCAATCCGCTGCCCGCCGTCGGCGGTACCGGTCCCGAACCAGTGGAGCGGGTAAGGCAGTTGGCGCCGCTCGATCTGAAGCGCTCGCGGCTGCGTGCCGTCACCGCCGAGGACTACGCGGCGCTCGCCGCCCAGGTCCCCGGGGTGCAGCGGGCGGCGGCGGAGATCCGCTGGACCGGCAGTGTGCAGGAGGCTCATGTCGCCGTCGACGCGCTGGGGAGCGGCGACGCGTCCCCCGAGCTGCTCGACTCCGTGGCGTACGCCCTGGAGCGCTACCGCCGGATCGGTCACGACCTGGTGGTCGGCCCGGCCCGGCACGTACCGCTGGACGTCGCGCTCACGGTGTGCGCGGCGCCCGGCCACCAGCACGGGCAGATCCTGGCCGAGCTGTACCGGCTCCTCGGCAGCCGGCGCCTGCCCGGCGGGAGGCTCGGGTTCTTCCACCCCGACGCCCTGACCTTCGGCGAACCGGTGCGGCTGAGCCGGCTGGTGGCCGTGGCAGCGGCGGTGCCGGGCGTGCAGAGCGTACGGGTGACCCGGCTGGCCCGGCTTTTCCACGAACCGGACGACACGGCACTGGAGGCAGGCGTGCTGCGGCTCGGCCCGCTGGAGATCGCGCGGTGCGACAACGACCCCGACCGGCCCGAGCTGGGCCGGCTGTCGATCGACCTCGGCGGAGGTACCCGATGAGCGGCCCCCGGACCTGCGGCTGCGGCTGCGGCGGGCACGACGAGCGCCACGCGCCGCGTGCCCTGTACAACGCGCCGGGGCGTACGGCCCTGGACTACCGGGTCGGTGAGTACGGCTCGTTCCTGGCGGCCATGCTCGACCGGCTGGCCTCGCCCGCTTACCCGGCGCTGCGCGGGCTCACCGTCCGTACGCCGGACGATCCGGCGATCGCGCTGCTGGACGCCTGGGCGGTCGTGGGCGACCTGCTCACCTTCCACTCCGAGCGGATCGCCGACGAGGGATATCTGCGCACCGCGAACGAGCACCGGTCGCTGGCGCTGCTGGGGCGGCTGGTGGGGCACCGGCCACGGCCCGGCGTCGCGGCCGGCACGCAGCTGGCGTACACCCTGGACCGGGATCCGCGGGCCGAGGACCTGGAGGTGCCCATTCCGCGCGGGGCGCGCAGCACCAGCGTGCCGGGCTCCGTCGGCGAGGAGTCGCAGACCTTCGAGACGAGCGAGGACCTGACGGCCCGGTGGGCGTGGAACGAGCTGGCGGTACGGCGGCGCCGGCCGGGCCTGCTGACGCCGGACGGCCTGCGGAAACGGTCCGAGATCCACGTCCTGGGCACCGACACGTCGCTCCGGACCGGTGACCGGCTGCTGTTCGTCTTCGCCGACGCGAAGCGCCTGCTGCTGCCGGTGGCGCGCGTCCGGATCGACCGGGACGACGACGTCACGGCGATCGGGCTGCCGCAGTCGGCCCCGCCGTCGCTGAGCGAGCTGGTGGCCGAGCTGCGCCGGTGGATCACCGAGGACGCGTTCGACGTGGAGGACGGGGAGCCGACCCCGGACAATCCCAATCCGCGCCCCGTCAGCATGCTCATCGAGACGTTCGACGAGCAGGTGCTGGCGCCGCTGCGCGCCGACCTGGACGGGATCACCGGCCCCGCGCAGTTCGCCCGGCGCCTGGCGGACCCGCACGAGCGGCTGGCCGAGGCGCAGGCCGTCGCCGCTCCGTACGAGGAGGTCGCCGCCTGGTTCGAGCGGTTGGAGGCGGTGGTCGGCGACCTGCGGGAGCGGGCGGCGGATCTGGAGCCCTCGCAGCCGGTGCCCGCCCCGCAAGGCGCACCTGGTTCCGCGGCCATGCGCGCCCTCGGAGCCGTCCTGCCCGCGCTGCGCACCCGCGAGGTGGAACCGCCGGCGAGGGCCCTGGCGCCCACCGCGGAGCGGCTCTTCGCGCCCGGCTCCGACCTGGGTGCGCAGCTGCTGTCCGCGCTCGACCCGCGCGTGGCGGACGGGATGTACGCGGCGTGGCGCCATGCCGCTCCCGTCACCTCCCCCCTGCTGCGTGAGCTCCAGGTGTTGCGGGTGACGGCCGCGCCGTTCGGTGCGACCGCGCCACTGAAGCCGGTGCAGGACGAGCGCGGCACGGTGATCCGGCAGACGGACTGGCCGCTCGGCGGCTCGGCCCTGACCACCATGCGGGTGGTGTACGACACGGCGGGCCGGGTGCCGGTGCGTGCCGAGTTCCAGCACGTCGAGACGGGGGCCTCCGTACAGAGGTCGGAGAACCTGCCGGCCGAGAAGACGTTCCGGCTGGGCCCCGGGCAGGTGGAGTTGCGGACCCGGGTGGGCCAGGACCACGACCTGAGCTGGCTGACCCGCCGCCCCGCCGACTCGCAGGAGCCCGGCGTGACCGCGCAGTTCTCGGACGGGCTGCCGGAGCGGAAGCTGTTCGTGTCCCGCCCCGCCGAGGACGGGCGGGTCCATGTGGTCGTCCACAACGGCGAACCCCGCAGCTGGCTGCTGTCCCCCGGCCAGCACAAGCAGGTCACGCACGGCGGGCTGGAGGTGACCGTGCGGTACGCGGCCGGCAGCGAGCCCGCGAACGTCGAGATCGGCATCGCGACGGTGCCGGAGCGGGCCGACCGCCATGTCCTGCCGCTGGACTCGGTGCAGGACGGCATCACGGTCGGCAGCTGGGTCGCGATCGAGCGTCCTCGCAAGGGCGCCGAGAACGGCGTGCCGGGCGACCCGGCGCTCGCGTTCGTGACGACCCGGGTGACGGCCGTGCGCACCGCCGCGTACACCGACTTCGGGATCACCGGGCGCGGCACCGAACTCACCCTCGCCGACCCGTGGCTGGACGAGCACGACGTGCTGCTGTCCACGATCCGTGACGCCACCGTGCACGCGGGCGGCGAGGCACTGCGCCTGGCCGACGAGCCGCTGGGCGAGGACGTGCACGGCAACGAGATCGAACTGGCGGAGCTGTACGGCGGGTTGCGGCCGGGCCGCCGTCTGATCGTGTCGGGCGAGCGCACCGACGTCCCCGGCACGGCGGGGGTGCGCGGCACGGAACTCGCGGTGGTCGCGGCCGTGGAGCAGCACCGCGACCCGCACGTGCCCGGCGACCACGTCCACACGAGGCTGACGCTCACCGCCGACCTCGCGTACCGCTACCGGCGTGACACCGTGCGGATCCAGGGCAATGTCGTCCCGGCGACGCACGGCGAGAGCCGCGACGAGCCGATCGGCAGCGGCGACGCGAGCCGCACCCATCAGACGTTCACGCTCTGGCAGTCGCCGCTGACCTGGCTGCCCGCCGGCAACCCCCTGGGCGCGACGCCCACCCTGGAGGTGCGGGTCGACGGGCTGCTGTGGCACGAGGTGGACAGCCTGGCCGGGCGCGGCCCGACCGAGAGGGTCTACGTCACGGGGACGGCCGGGGACGGGCGTACGACCGTGACGTTCGGCGACGGGGTGCACGGCGCCCGGCTGCCCACCGGACACGAGAACGTGCGCGCCCGGTACCGCTTCGGCACCGGGCGGGCCGCCAACGTGGCGGCGGACCGGATCACCCAGGCGGTCACCCGGCCGCTGGGCGTCACCGCCGTCACCAACCCGCGGCCCGCGACGGGCGGCGCGGACGCCGACGGCCCGGGGCTGACCCGGCGCACCATCCCGCTGGCCGTGTCGGCGCTGGACCGGCTCGTGTCCGTCAAGGACTACGAGGACTTCGCCCGCTCACGGGCGGGCATCGGCCGGGCGGTGGCGCGCGAGGTGTTCGACGGGCGGCGCCGGGTACTGCACGTGACGGTCGCCGGGGTGGACGACATCGCGATCGGCCCCGACTCGGAGGTGCTGCGCGCGCTGCGTTCCTCGCTCGCCCGGTACGGCGACGCGCGGCTGCCGGTACGGGTGGACGTGCGGGAGCTGGTGCTGTTGCTGCTGTCGGCGCGGGTGAGGGTCGCGCCGGACCACACCTGGTCGGTCGTGGAGCCCCGGCTGCGGCAGGCGCTGCTGCGCCGCTTCGGCGCCGGGCAGCGGGAGTTGGGGGTGCCGGCCCGGCTCTCGGAGGTGCTCGCGGCGGCGCACCGGGTGCCGGGGGTGGACTACATCGACGTGGACGTGTTCACCGGGGTGCCCGCGTCCGTCACGCCCGACGGGCTCGTCGGCCTCGCCGGGTCGCTCACCGAGCCGCGCACCACGGTCCCGGCGAGCCTCGCGCGGTACGACGAGGACGTGCACCGCGTCTCCGCCGAGGACGGGGAGACCCTCACGGCCGTCGCCGCCCGCTACGGCCTGCCGCTGGCCGAACTGCTGCGGCTCAACCCGGACATCACCGACACCCGGCGGCTGGAGAAGGGCCGGTCGCTGTTCGTGTTCCGTGGCATCCGGCCGGCGCAGCTCGCCCTGTTGTCCCCGCACGTCGCGGACATGCTGATTCTGACGGAGGTCACCTCATGAGTCCCACCAACAGGGAACCCGACGGGCTCATGGAGCTGCTCCCGCAGTGGCACCGGCTGCGCGACGCCGAGGCCGGGGAGCCTCTGCGCGCGTTGCTCGCGGTGATCGCCGAGCAGGTCGACCTGGTCCGGGACGGGGTCGCGCAGGGTTACGAGGACTGGTTCGTGGAGACGGCGGCGCCCTGGGTGCTGCCGTATCTGGGCGATCTGGTCGGCTACACCCCGCTGCCCGGGTACGAGCGGGTCCAGGCGCAGGGGCTGGGGGGCGGGGACGGCGACTCACGGGTCCGGCTCGCCGAGGCCCTGGCCCCGCGCCGGGACGTGGCCGCCACGGTCGCCAACCGGCGGCGCAAGGGCAGCCTCGCGCTGCTGGAGGAGCTGGCCGGCTCGGTCGCCGGGTGGCCGTCGCGGGCGGTGGAGTTCTCCCGGCTGGTCGCGGGACACCAGCCGGTCACGCTGTACGGGTCGGGCACGGCGGCCGTGAACGCGCGGCGCCTTGAGCGCGGCCGGCTCGCCGACGTGCGGGAGGGCGCGGCGCTGGACCTGGTGGGCGGCCCGTTCGGGGCGGTCGCGCGGTCGGTGGACGTGCGGCGGGCCGGGTCCGCGCGTACGCAGGGGGGCCACTCCCCCGCCGGGGTGGGGCTGTTCGTGTGGCGGCTGAAGCCGTACCACGTGACCCGTGCGCCCGCGTACTGCGTCGACCGGGCCCGCAACCTCTACACGTTCTCGATCCTGGGCAACGACAGCCCGCTGGTGACCAAGCCGGTGCCCGAGCCGTCCGCCACGCACGTGGCGACGATCGACAACGTACCGGCGTACATCCGCCGCCGGCAGCTCGCCGACCGGCTCGCGGACTACTACGGGCCCGGCAAGTCGTTCACGATCTGGCGCGACGGCCAGGACGAGCCGGTGCCGATGTCGGACCTGGTGGTGGCGGACCTGTCGGGCTGGCGTTACCGCCCCAAGCGGGGGCAGGTCGCGGTCGATCCGGTGCTCGGCCGGCTCGCGTTCGGCTCGCGCTCCGCGCCCCGGCAGGGGGTGTGGGTCACGTACCACTACGCGTTCTCCGACGACATGGGCGGCGGCGAGTACCCGCGCGAGCGGGAGACGCCGGCGGGCGCGACGGTCTACCGGGTGGGCCCCGGGCAGCCGTACCGGCGGATCATGGACGCGTACGGGGACTGGCGCGGCGACCGGCGGGCGGGGCGCTGCGGACCGGAAGGCGTCATCGAGATCACCCACAGCGGCGCCTACCAGGAGCAGCTGGACTTCGACCTGGACCCGGGCGACCGGCTCCAGCTGCGGGCGGCGGAGGGTACGCGGCCGGTGATCCGGCTGCTCGACTGGTACAGCAACCGGCCGGACGCGCTCAACATCCGGGCGCTGGGAGACTGTTCCGGTGACGCGCCCCGGATCCTGCTCGACGGGCTGCTCATCACGGGGCGCGGCCTCAATGTCACCGGGCCGGTGGGCGCGGTCGTGCTGCGGCACTGCACGCTGGTGCCGGGCTGGTCGCTGGAGCCGGAGTGCGACCCGCACTCGCCGGAGGAGCCGAGCCTGGTCCTCGACCGGACCACGGCGTGCGTCGCCATCGAGCGCAGCGTCCTCGGCACGATCGAGGTGATCGGCGACGAGGTCGGCCACGACCCGCTGGACATCCACATCCGCGACAGCGTCCTGGACGCCACCGGCCACGACCGGGCGGCCCTGTCCGCCCCGGACTGCCGCCACGCGCACGCCGTCCTGCACGCCCACCGCACCACCGTCATCGGAGAGGTCCACACCCACGCGGTGGAGATCGCCGAGAACAGCGTCTTCACCGGGCGGCTCCATGTGGCCCGGCGGGGTATCGGCTGCCTGCGGTTCTCGTACGTGCCGCCCGGCTCGCGCACCCCGCGCCGGCACCGCTGCCAGCCGGACCTGGCGGGCCGCGAGAACGCGCCCCTGGTGCGCCCGCTGTTCACGAGCGAGCGGTACGGCACCCCGGCGTACGGGCAACTGGCCGCCGGCTGCCCGGAGGAGATCGGGCGGGGCGCGGAGGACGGCTCGGAGATGGGTGCCTTCCACGACCTGTACCAGCCGCAGCGGATGGACAGCCTGCGGGCGCGGCTGGCCGAGTACACACCGGCGGGGACGGACGCGGGGGTCATCACCGTGACGTGATTCCCGTCGTCCACCCACGAATCCTCGACCCTCAACTTCTGAACGACGGACTTCCTAGGGGGACCCCTTCCCATGCACGCAGACCTCTCCCGCGTCACCTTCCGGCCGGAGCGGCACTACTCGGCGGTGATCGCCCAGCAGGGCCGCGTCCAGCTCGACGCGGACGCCAATGAGCAGGCCGCGATCCAGCTGGCCCTGGCCCGCACCATCGCCGCCGACATCATCGGACAGCACGGCGGCCCGCGCGGCGCGACCGGTTTCGCGATCGACTTCAAGGGCCGTGGCCAGGAGCTGGACGAGCTGACCATCGGGCCCGGCCGTTACTACGTGGACGGCATCGCGCTGGACGCGACGCGGCCGCGCTCCGGTACGCCGGTCGACGACGACGGACAGGCGGCCGAGGACGAGACGGCTACGCCTCCGGCGTCACCCGACACCTGGACGTACTGGGACCAGCCCGACGGGTACCGGGACCCGGAGCGGCCCGGCGACCGGCTGCCCGCGCAGTTCCCGTACCTGGCGTATCTGAAGGTGTGGGAGCGTGTCGTGACCGCGGCCGAGGACCCGCTGCTGCGCGAGGTGGCGCTCGGGTCCGCGATGCCCGACACGGCGGCCCGGCTGAAGGTCGTCTGGCAGGTGCTGCCGCTGCCGGGCGACCGGCTGGAGGTGGCGGACCAGCGGGACAAGGACCAGATCCGTGCCGCCTTCGCCGCCTGGGCGGCCGCGCAGGCCCCCACCTCGCGGATGGCGGCCCGCAGCCGGCGCCCCGACCACGCGGACGAGGACCCGTGCCTGGTCAGGCCGGACGCCCGTTACCGGGGCCCGGAGAACCAGCTGTACCGGGTGGAGGTCCACCAGGGCGGGTCGGCGGAGGACGCCACGTTCAAGTGGTCGCGGGAGAACGGCTCGGTGGCCTTCGCGGTCGACGGGCTCGACGGTACGTGGGTGGAGCTGGCCTCGCTCGGCGGTGACGACAAGCTGGACGTGAACGTGGGCGACTGGGTCGAGTTCGCCGACACCGGCTACGTCAGCCGCGGGGAGCCGCTGCCGCTGCTGCGGGTCGAGGAGGTCGACCTGCCGGGGCGGCGGGTGCGGCTGTCGGCGGAGCCGGACCCGTCGGTGGGCCGGCGCCCCGAGCTGCAGCCGTTCCTGCGGCGCTGGGACCACCGGGCGGTGAGCGGCCGTACGCACAAGGGCGCGCCGAAGCCGCGGGGCGGGGCGCTGCGGATCGAGGAGGGCCGCTGGCTGCCGCTGGAGGACGGCGTCGAGGTCTGGTTCGAGCCGGGCCGGACGTACCGTTCCGGCGACTTCTGGACCGTCGCCGCGCGGACGGCGACGGGTGATGTGGAGTGGCCGACGGACGCGGCCCGCCGGCCGCTGCTCCGGGCCGCGAGCGGGATCCAGGTCCACTACGCGCCGCTGGCCTGGGTGTTCGGCGAGGGCTCGGTCTCGGATCTGCGCCTGGCGTTCGGGCCGCTGTCCGGTCCGGTCCCGGCGGCGAAGGAGGAGGAGCTGGCGGCGGAGGCCGAGGCCGAGGCGGAGGCGAGGGCCGCCGAGACGTCCGGTGCGCCGTCCGGTCCGTCCGCGCAGGGCGAGAACTGACGGACCCGGCCCGAACCGACCCGAACCGGAAAGGAGCACCACGATGGCAACTCCGCTGTCCGCCTCCCAGCTGCTCAAGGTCCTTCGTGACGAGGGCCTGAAGGTCGTGGAGCACCGCGACTGGCGTACGCACAACCGCAATCACAAGGGCCCGTGGGGGCCGGTGCACGGGGTGATGATCCACCACACCGTCACCTCCGGCACCCAGAACTCCGTCAATATCTGCTACAACGGCCATTCCAGCCTGCCGGGGCCGCTGTGCCATGGAGTGATCGCCAAGGACGGTTCGGTGCACCTGGTCGGCAACGGGCGGGCCAATCACGCGGGGCTCGGCGACGACGACGTCCTCCGCGCGGTGATCGACGAGCGGGCGTCGCTGCCCGCCGACAACGAGGCCAACACCGACGGCAACCGGTACTTCTACGGCTTCGAGTGCGTCAACCTCGGCAACGGCACCGACCCGTGGCCGGCCGCCCAGCTGGAGGCGATCGAGAAGGCGGCGGCCGCGCTCTGCCGGGCGCACGGCTGGTCGCACCGCTCGGTGATCGGGCACAAGGAGTGGCAGCCGGGGAAGATCGACCCGCGCGGGTTCACCATGGACTCGATGCGGAGCCGGATCGGACAGCGGCTCGGGAGAAAGCCGGACGGTCCGGCGAAGCCGCCCGCGCCGAAGCCCCCGTCGTCGTACGAGCCGTTCCCCGGTGCCGCGTACTTCGCGCC
Organism: Streptomyces sp. CB03238; assembly: GCF_002099185.1. Taxonomy (NCBI): domain Bacteria; kingdom Bacillati; phylum Actinomycetota; class Actinomycetes; order Kitasatosporales; family Streptomycetaceae; genus Streptomyces; species Streptomyces sp. CB03238. Next base: position 59,208 of record NZ_NBCN01000003.1, read on the forward strand.
GGGCCGGCGCAGCCCGGTCATCACGGCGATGGGCAAGCGGCTGGTGGCGGAGGGGTGCGGACGGTACGAGGTCGGCCCCGGCCCGGAGTGGAGCGAGGCCGACCGGAAGTCGTACGCCGCCTGGCAGCGCAAGCTCGGGTACGCGGGGAGCGACGCCGACGGCATCCCGGGCAAGACGAGCTGGGACAAGCTGAAGGTGCCGAACGTCTGACCCTCCGCTGGTCGGGGCGCCCGCCGACAGGTGGGCCATGCGCCTGCCGCTGCCGGTCAGCACCCTGGCCGGCGGCTCGGCGCCGCCCTGGCGGTCGTGGCGGTGTCCGGGACCGGGGCCGCCGCGTACCACCCGGAGGGCTTCACCGCCGCGGCCCTGGTGGTCCCGGCCGCCGGGGCGGGCGGCCCGGACCACTGCACGGTCGCGCCATGCATTGCATAACCATGCAGAACCTGGCAAACTTACCCATACCGCTTTGTATGAGGAGTTTCACCGCATGGCCCACGAAGCCGACCCGACTACTCCCACCCCGGCACTCCGGATAAACATCGCCCTGGCCCGCGACTGCCACGACTGTGGCGAGTGGGGCACCGTGATCAACGCCCACGGCCAGGACGAACCGTGCCCGACCTGCCAGAAGCCGGGCCGGACGTGACCGCCCTGGGAACTACGAGCTCCGCCCGCAGCGTTGACCGGGCGGTGAAGAGGCGGCCGAGCGGCGCGAGTTGGGGCGCACCCATGTCGTGCCCCCGCGCGAGGGGGCACGAGCCGCTCCTGAACTCCCCTTCCAGCCACGCTGGTTGAGCGTTGCCCACAGGGGCGCAACGCACCGGAAACCCGGCTCCCGCCGCCCATGTCCGCTGCGGCGACGGCAGGTTCGGCCGGTTCGGCGGGGCATGCCCGCATCATGGCGCGGACGTGATTATTTCACGCACATCGCGTGACAGCCGGTGGTGTTCCCGATGGCACAACTCTGCAATCGTCGCTGCTGAGGCGGTGCCACAGCGACATCGGAACGGACCTTCCCTCCGCATCTGCGCCGCACAGGTGACACCACCCGGTTCAGGGGCCGACCGGTCCCGGGGACGGGAGGAACAGGTGGACAAGCGCTACGAGGCGTACTGCCTCATGGACGCCGACTTCTACGACACACCGGGCCTCGTGCACGGCGGTGACACCGCCTTCGCACAGGCCCGGCGTCCGGCACCCGGCACCTGGCGCCGCTCCGAGGTCGACGACTGGATCGTGCTCCGTCCCGACGACGTCCCCCTCCCCCTCCAGGGCTGGAAGATCCACGTGTCGGCGTGCCTCGACAACGCGGCGCGGACCCTCACCGACGTCTGGGACTACTGCGTCCCGCGCCGGATCACCTTCAAGTTCCTGCCCAGCCAGGACGTACTGCTGCTGGCCAACGCCAAGTACGCGCACCGCGGGTCGAGCGGCAAGTTCGTGACGATCTACCCGGCCGACGAGGCCGCGCTGGAGCGGGTGCTCACCGAGCTGGGCACGGTGCTCGCCGGGCGCCCCGGGCCGTACATCCTCAGCGATCTTCGCTGGGGAAAGGGCCCGCTGTACGTCCGGTACGGCGCCTTCGCCGAGCGGTACTGCGTCTCGCCCGACGGTGAGGTGGAGCTCGCGATCGAGGACGGCGAGGGCCGGCTGGTGCCGGACGTCCGGGGGCCGACGTTCCAGGTGCCCGAGTGGGTGGAGCTGCCCGGTTTCCTCGCCCCGCACCTGGCCGCGCGGGGTGGCGGGGCCATGCTCGCGGACCTGCCGTACCGCTTCGAGAGCGCCCTGCACTTCTCCAACGGCGGTGGCCTCTACGCCGGCGAGGACCTGCGCACCGGGGAGCGGGTGGTGCTGAAGGAGGCCCGGCCGTACGCAGGGCTGACGGCCGACGGGCGGGACGCGGTCGCCCGGCTGCGCAACGAGAAGGAGATGCTGGAGCGGCTGAGCGGCCTGGACTGCGTACCGGCACTCCACGACCACTTCGTACGGGCCGAGCACCACTTCCTCGTCGAGGAGTTCGTCGAGGGAACGGAGCTGGAGCACCTCTTCGTCGACCGGTACCCCCTCGTCATGTCGCAGCCCGATGCGGCGGCTCCGGCCGGCTACACCTCCTGGGCCATGGACCTGTACGACCGGGTACGGCGGGCCGTCACGGCGGTCCACGACCGTGGCGTGGTCATCGGTGACGTACAGCCGTCGAACATCATGGTCCGCCCCGACGGCCGTATCGTCCTGATCGACTTCGAGGGCGCGACGGACGTGGCGGAGGAGCGGCGGCAGGTGCTCGGCGCCGAGGGGTTCACCGCACCGAGGGAGCGGCGCGGCTTCGCCGTCGACGACTACGCCCTCGCCTGCCTCAAGCTCTACCTCTTCATGCCCCTGACCGGCCTGTTCCTCCTGGAACCCGGCAAGGCGGCACACCTCGCCCGGAAAGCGGCGCGCGCGTTCCCGGTCCCCCGCGGCTTCTTCGACGACGCGGTACGCACCATCACGGGTGACGGCGGGCCGTCAGTGGGCCCGGAACCGCGGCTGCGGCCGGATCGCGGCGGCTGGGCCGAGGCCCGTGCGTCACTGGCGGGCGCGATCCTCGCGGAGGCCACGCCCCACCGGGACGACCGGCTCTTCCCCGGCGACATCGAGCAGTTCGACACACCGGGCGGCGGTCTGGGCGTGGCGTACGGTGCGGCCGGGGTGCTGTACGCGCTCGACGTGACCGGCGCCGGCCGCCACCCCGAGCACGAGGAGTGGCTGATCCGGCGCGCCCTGCGCCCGCAGCCCGGGACCCGTCTCGGCTTCTACGAGGGCCTGCACGGTGTGGCGTACGTACTCGACCACCTCGGCCACCGGCACGAGGCGCTGAAGATCCTCGACCTGTGCGCGGGTGAACGCTGGCAGGAACTCGGCCTGGACCTGAAGGGCGGCCTGTCGGGCATCGGCCTGAGCCTGCTCCACTTCGCGTCGGTCACCGCAGACCCCGCCCTCCACGACGCCGCCGTGCAGGCGGTGGAGGCCGTCGCCGACCGGCTCGGCCCGGCCGACGCCGTACCTGAGACCAGCGGCGGGCAGAACCCGTACGCCGGTCTGCTGCGCGGCTCCTCCGGCCCCGCGCTGCTCTTCCTCCGCTGGTACGACCGCACGGGTGAACCGGCGCTCCTCGACCTCGCCGCGACAGCCCTCCGGCAGGACCTGCGCCGGTGCCTCGTGCGCGAGGAGGGCGACATGGAGGTCAACGAGGGCTGGCGGACGATGCCGTACCTCGCCGACGGCAGTGTCGGCATCGGCCTCGTCGTCGACGACTACCTCGCCCACCGCCACGACGACCGGTTCGCCAAGGCCTCGGCCGCGATCCGCAAGGCCGCCGAGGGCGGGTTCTACATGGAGCCGGGCCTCTTCGACGGCCTGGCCGGGATGATCCTCCACCTCAGCCGCGCGCACCCGCCCGGTACGGCGGCCGCACACGACCCGGTCGTCGCCGAGCAGATCCGGCGGCTGGCGCGGTACGCCGTGGTGCGCCGCGGCCGCCTGATGTTCCCGGGCGAGCAGTTGCTGCGGCTCTCCCTCGACCTGGCCACCGGCAGCGCCGGGGTGCTGCTGGCGCTCGGCGCCGCGCTCCACGACGAGCCCGTGCACCTGCCGTTCCTGGAACGGCCCACCAGCCACGAAGGTCCCCGTCCCCACGGAGTAGCAGAACGGAGGTGAGACAACATGACGATCCTTGACCTGCAGGGCATGGAAACCAGCCACCACGGCAAGCCCAGGAGGAGTGGCGCCAGCAAGTACTGCGGCGGCGCCAGCAGGCTCAGTGTGTTGCTCTGCTGAACCACCACCGGGGCGAGGACGCCCACGGCGTCCCCGCCCGTCTCGCATGTGCAGGCGCATGTGCAGGCGCATGTGTCACGGGAGACGCCCATGGACCGACGTGCCGCGGACCGGCTGCTGTGGACGGCAGCGCGGCGGGGCGGGCCCTGGGTGGCGGTCATGCTGGCGACCGCGCTGCTGCTCGCCGGTGTGTACACGGTGCTGCCGACCCTCATGGGCCGGACGCTCGACGCCGTGCTCAGCGGGGGTGACACCGCTCTGTGGCTGTCCCTGAGCGTCGCGGCGATCTGCCTGCTGATGGTGTGCGACATCGTCGACGACCTCGCGGGCAAGCTGGCCGAGGCGCGGTCCGTCGCCTGGCTGCGCCACACCCTGCTGCGCAACGTCCTGGGCCTCGGTCCCCGCGCCACCCGCCGCTTCACGGCCGGGGACCTGGTGAGCCGGCTGGTCGGCAACACCGCCCGGACCGGTCAGGTGGCGTCGACCCTGGTGTGGGCGGTCATGGACCTGGTGCCGCCGCTCGGCGCGATCGTCGCGCTGGCGCTCATCGACCCCTGGCTGTGCCTCACCTTCCTGGTGGGGCTGCCCATCGTGCTGTCCCTGGTGCGCACCTTCATCCGCGACGCCTCCGACATCAACGAGCGCTACTTCGACGCGCAGGGCCGGGTGGCCGCCCGGCTCGTCGACGCCCTGGCCGGCATCCGGACCATCGCCGCGGCCGGGACCCTGGACCGCGAGGAGCGCCGCGTGCTCGGTCCGCTGCCGGAGCTGCGCCGGCACGGGTCGGGGATGTGGCGGGCCCTCGCGCGGGTGTCGTCGCGGGAGGCGCTGGCCATCCCGCTGCTGGAGGTCGCCGTGCTCGCGGTCGCCGGGCTGGAGCTCGCGCGCGGGCGGATCACCCCGGGGCAGGTCCTGGCGGCCGGCGAGTACGTGGCTCTGGCCACCGGTATCAGTGGCCTGGTGTCGTCGGCGAGCCGGCTCGCCCTGGCCCGGGCGACCGCGAGCCGCGTCGCCGAGGTGCTCGCCGAGCCCCCGGTGCCGTACGGGGGCGAGAGGCTGCCCGACGGGCCGGGACGGCTGGAGTTCCGGGGCGTCACCGTACGCGGGCCGGGTGGCGCCGCCGTCCTGGAGGACCTGTGGCTGACCGTCCCGGGAGGGGCGCTGGTCGCGGTCGCGGGGCGCTCGGGATCGGGCAAGTCCGTGCTGGCCGCGCTGGCCGGGCGGCTCATCGACCCCGACGAGGGCGAGGTGCTGCTGGACGGTGTGCCGCTGCGCCGCCTCGACCGGTCCGCGCTGCGGCGGGCGGTGGCGTACGGCTTCGAACGGCCGGTGCTGCTGGGTGAGACGTTCGCGGACGCGATCGCCTTCGGGCCGGGGCGGGCGGACGGCGCGGAGGAGGTGTCGCGGCAGGCCGCGGCGGCGCGGGCGGACGCGTTCATCCGGCGGATGCCGGAGGGGTACGGGACGCGGCTCGCCGACGCGCCGATCTCGGGGGGCGAGGCGCAGCGGGTGGGGCTGGCGCGGGCGTTCGTCCAGTTCGTGCCGACGGGCCGGCTGCTGGTGCTGGACGACGTGGCCGCCAGTCTCGACACCGTGACGGAGCACCACATCAGCCGGGTGCTCACCGGCACCGGCGCCCTGGCGGGCCGTACCCGCCTGGTGGTCACGCACCGGGCCTCCACGGCCGCCCGGGCGGACCTCGTCGTCTTGCTGGACGGCGGCGGCGTACGCGCCCGCGGCACGCACCGCGACCTGTGGTCGGACCCCGCGTACCGGGCCGCGTTCCAGCCGGTGGACCCGGACGCGGCGGGCGGCGGGTCGCCCGCCGGGCTGCGCGAGGGGGCCGCGGCGGCGGTCCAGGACCCGCCGTGACCGGCCGGGCGGGAGAGCTGCTGCTGTCGTCGCTGCGCAGGCGGCGCGGGGCGTTCGTACGGCTCACCGGTTGGTCGCTGCTGCAGGGCGTGCCCGCGTTCCTCTCCGGGTGGGCGGTCGCCCGTGCGGTCGACGACGGCTTCCTCGCCGGCCGGACCGGGACGGGCCTCGCCTGGCTGGGGGCGCTGGCGGCCGCCGTCGTGGTCGGGGCCTGGGCGACACACCACGCCACGCTGGGGCTGTCCGCCCTCGTCGAGCCGCTCCGGGACGAGCTGGTCACCCTCGTGACCTCGGGCACGCTGCACCGGTCCGCCCAGGTGGGCCGGCCGGCCGACACGGCGGGCGTGGCCCGCCTGACCGAGCACGTGGAGATCGCCAGGGAGGCGTACGGGGCGGTCGTCGTCTTCGTACAGGGGTTCGTCGTCACGGCGGTGGGCGTGCTGCTGGGGCTGGCCACGCTGGACCCGGCCCTGCTGCTGTTCGTGGTGCCGCCGCTGCTCGCCGGACTCGGGCTGTTCGCCGGGGCGTTGCGGGCGCTGGCCGCGCGGCAGCGGGCCGTGGTGCTGGCCGACGAGGGGACGGCCGAGAGCGTCGGCACGCTGACCGGCGGGCTGCGGGACGTGGTGGCGTGCGGCGCCGAGGATCTCGTACGGGAGCGGACGGGCGCCCGCATCGACGCCGCCGCCCGCGCCACCCGGGCGCTGGCCCGGGCGACCGCCCTGCGCACCGCGTCCCTGGGCATCGGCGGCTGGCTGCCCCTGGTCCTCCTCCTGGCCGGCGCACCGTGGCTCGTCCAGCGGGGCGTGACGGCGGGAGCGGTACTGGGCGCGGTGACGTACGTCTCCCAGGGCCTCCAGCCCGCGCTGCAGGGCCTCGTCCAGGGCGTCGGCGGCAGCGGCCTGTGGCTGCTGGTGACGATCGGCCGCATCGCGGAGGTGGCCGGCCCCACCGCTCCGGTACCTGCGGGCGGCGGCCCGGCGGGTGGCGGCCCGGCGGCCCCGGCGGGTGACAGCCTGGCGACCCCGGCGGGTGACGGCCCGGCGGCCCGGGAGCGAGGCGGCCCGGAGGGTGTCGGCCCGGTGGCCACGGCGGGTGACGGGCAACGGAAGCCGGCGGGTGGCGTGCCCGCGAACCCGGCATGCGGCAGCCGGAGGGGCCCGGCAGGTGACGCGCCGACAAAGGCGGCGGGTGACGGCTTCGCCGACCCGGCACGTGGCGGGCTCGTGAGGGCCGGCGGCCTCGGGGCGGGGGCCCCCGGCGGGCGGGCGGCTCACCGGCCGCGTGGCGCACGGGTGGAGCTGGACGGGGTGACCTTCCGGTACGCGCGGTCCGCCGAGCCGGTGATCAACGGGCTGGACCTGGTGCTGCGACCGGGGGAGCACCTGGCCGTCGTGGGGCCGAGCGGGGCGGGGAAGTCGACGTTCGCCGCGCTGGTGGCGGGCGTGCTCGAACCGGGCGCCGGGCAGGTCCGCCTCGACGGCGTACCGGTCCGGAGCCTGGCCACCGACGGGCTCGCCCGGCGGCGGGTGCTGATCCCGCAGGAGGCGTACGTGTTCGCCGGGACGCTCTGGGAGAACCTCACGTATCTGGAGCCCGGTGCCGCCCCGGAGGCGGTCGACGCGGCCGTGGACACCGTCGGCGCGCGGCCGCTCGTGGAACGGCTGGGCGGCTACGACGCGCCCGCCGATCCGCGGGAGCTGTCGGCCGGTGAACGTCAGCTGCTGGCCCTCGTACGCGCGTACCTCCCGCCCGCGGGGCTGGTCCTGCTGGACGAGGCTACGTGCCACCTCGACCCGGGGGCCGAGCGTCGCGCGGAGGAGGCGTTCGCGCGCCGTGCGGGCACGCTGGTCGTGTGCGCGCACCGGATCAGCTCGGCGCTGCGGGCGGACCGCGTCCTGGTGCTGGACGGCGCGCGGGCCGGCTTCGGTACGCACGAGGAGCTGATGGCGGGCTCCGCCCTCTACCGGGACCTCGTCGGGCACTGGGAGGTCACAGCCAGCCCGACTCCCGGGCGATCCTGATGGCGTCGATCCGGTTCCGCGCGCCGATCTTGCGGGTGATCGCCGACAGGTGGTTGCGCACCGTGCCCACGGACAGCGACAGCCGGTCGGCGATCTCCGTTCCCGGGGTGCCGTCGGCGGCGAGCCGCAGGACCTCCCGCTCGCGTGGCGTCAGGGGGTTCTCCACGGCGTCGAGCACTTGCAGCGCCAGCTCGGGGTCGATGTACCGCTGTCCGCCGACCACCTTGCGGATGCCGTCGAGGAGCCGGTCAGGGGGGCCGTCCTTCCCGATGAGGCCGGGGGGCCGCAGGGCGAGCACCCGCCGCAGTCTCTCGAGCGTCGGCGCCCCCGCCACCAGCAGCGTGCGGCACTCGGGGAGCCGTTCGCACAGCTCACCCGCCGTGGCGAGAGCCTGGTCCTGGTGGGCGTCGACGTCGATGACGACCACGTCGGGCCGGTACGACAGCGCCCGCGCGAGGATCCGGCCGTTTCCGCCGGACTCCGCGACGACCTCCATGTCGTCCTCGTGCGTCAGGAGAGCGGCGAGCGCCCCGCGCAGCAGCCCGTTTTCCTCGACGAGAAGAACACGGATCACTGGCACTCCCTGCGGTGGGACCGGTAGGACCTGCCCTACGACGGATTATCCCCGCTCGTGCCGGGACGTGCCCGGTCAGTAGTTCCGCCACTCGTGGCGGGTGTACTCCAGCACCGCCGGGTCCATCAGCGTGCTGGCCCGTACGTCCTGGGGGCGCCGGTCCACCGGGAAGACGGTGGCGGCCGCGAGGACGTCGTCGTCCAGGAACCGCAGCGGCGGGGCGCCGGCCGCCAGGCGCAGGGCGGGCGGTGGGCCGTCGGCGCCGGGGGTGGCGAGGATGAAGCCCCAGTTGCCGAAGCTGGGGACGTCGACCTGGTACGGGGTGGTCGCGTAGCCGGCCTCGCGGATGGTGGCGGCGATGGACCAGTACGACTTGGGCGCGAAGAACGGCGAGCCGCCCTGCACCATGACCCGGCTGTCGGGGTTCAGGACGCGGCCCAGCAGGTGGTAGAACTCCACGCTGTAGAGCTTGGCCAGAGCGGCGGTGTCGGGGTCGGGGAAGTCGATGAGGACCGCGTCGTAGCGCCGGGTGGCGTCCCGCAGCCAGGTGAAGGCGTCGGCGTGGACGACGGTGACGCGCGGGTCGGACAGCGCGTGGTCGTTGAGGTCGAGCAGCGGGGCGAAGGTGCGGGCCAGCCGCGTCACCGCCGGGTCGAGATCGACCAGGGTCACCGTGTCGACGTCGTCGTACCGCAGGACCTCCCGGAGGGCGAGCGCGTCGCCGCCGCCGAGGATCAGTACGGAGGACCGCTCGCCCGACAGGGCGGGGTGGACGAGCGCCTCGTGGTAGCGGTACTCGTCCACGGAGGAGAACTGCAGGTCGCCGTTGAGGAAGAGCCGGGTGTCGGGCTCCCCGGTGAAGGCGGTGGACCGGGTGACGACGATGTCCTGGTACGGCGTGGTCTCGGCGTGGACGATCGGGTCCCGGTAGAGCTGCTGCCGGGCCGTGACCTCGATGTCGTCCGCCAGGACGTACACCGTGCCCAGTGCGGCGAGGACCCCGGCCGCGCCGGCCAGCAGCGCGTTGCGCACCGCCGGGCGGGTCTCGCGGCGGAAGATCCACAGGACGACGACGACCCCCGCCACGGCGTTGACCGCGCCCACCACCAGCGCGCCCTTGAGCTGGCCGAAGGCGGGCAGGAGCAGCAGCGGGAAGCACAGGCCGCCGACGAGCGCGCCGACGTAGTCCGCGGCGAACATGTCGGCCACGGCGCTGCCGGCCTCCTGACGCCTGATCCGCTGGAGCAGCGTCATCAGCAGTGGGATCTCGGCGCCGACGAGGAGGCCGACGACGAACGAGACGACCACCATGGCGGGCATGTAGAGACGCAGCCAGGCGAACGCCACGTACAGGATGAGCACCGAGAGGCCGCCGACGAGCGCGAGCAGGATCTCGACGAGGGCGAAGGCCCCGACCGCGCGCCGTTGCAGGGGCTTGGCGGCCAGGGACCCGATGCCCATGGCGAAGACCATGACGGAGATGACCACGGAGGTCTGCATCACGGAGTTGCCGATGAGGTAACTGCCCAGCGCCGTCAGCGCCAGTTCGTAGACCAGGCCGCAGGCCGCGCAGATGAACACCGCGAGCAGCAGCAGGAAGCGTGTCCCGCGTGCGTGGGCCCTCGGCGGTCGGGGGGTGGCGGCCTCAGTGGTGGGGTCCAGGACGGTGGTGCTCATGGTGTGGGTGGTGCCGTTCAGGAAACGGCGGCGCCGACCATGAAGGCCGTGCCGAGGTACATCGCTGCCTGGACCCAGGCGGCGGGGTGGGGGCTGGTGCCGTTGTCGTCGAGCACGGCGTGGCCGAGGCGGCCGGGGGTCAGCAGGCCGACGACGACGGAGATCAGCGTCATCACGGCGACGCCGGCGAGGCCGTACAGCAAGGTGCTGAACAGTCCCTCGGCGAGACCCTGCTCGGACTCGCTGGCCCGGATGGACTGCTCGATGACCAGGCCGATGGCGATCGTCTGGCCGGCGAGGAGCACGGCGGCGCCGCGGTTGCGCTCGGTCCACACCACATGGACGAGCTTGCCGGGGGTGACGAGGTCGAGTGCGATGAAGCCGACCGCCATCACGACGAAGCCGACGAGGCCGTAGAGCAGGGCGGTGCCTGCCGACTCGAAGATCTCTGCCACGGTGTGCCTTTCGGAGGGAGAAGTGAGCGTGATCGTGAGCGGGTGCGGGTTCGGCGGGTCACTTCCCGGAGCCGGGGCCGCCACCGCGGAACGCGGCGCTGTCCGGGTCCGGCCACACGGAGCCGATGTGGGTGCGCCAGCGGTGGTAGCCGCTGCGGTAGTCCGCGATCTCGATCACGCTGCCGCGACCGCTGCTGTGCGGGCTGATCGCGACGATGTCGTCGCGGTAGCGGAGGAACTGTTTGTCGCCGTCGGTGAGGCGGTCGACGGCCGAGGTGTTGCCGTCGATCTCCTCGGCGACCCGTGACGTCGGGTCGGTCCTGTCGACGTAGCCGGCGCCGCTGGAGGAGTACTCGCTGCGGATCCAGCCGGACGGTACGGCGTTGCCGTCGTCGTCCGGTTCGTCGGCACAGGCGGCGAGGGCCGCCGTGGCGAGGATCAGCGCGCTGATGCGTCGGGCGGTCTTCATCGGGCCTCCAGCCGGGTGTGCGTCGCCACGATCCGGCGGCTCTGCGGGTAGGTGTGCCAGGTGCGCCAGCTCAGCCCGGCGCTCTCCGGCTCGACGGTCAGCGCGGTGACCGCTTCGGGTGAGCCGGGGAAGATGCCGTACAGGGCCTGGGGATGGTCCTCCGCGCGGTCGCGGATCCGGGCGACCCGGGCGCTGAACTCCTGGGGGCGGAAGCGCCGGACGTGGGCGCGGAAACCGTAGGTCCAGTCGTCGAAGTCCTGCGTGGCCGCCTCCGGGAGGCCGCCCTCGACGCCGGGCAGGCAGGCGACGGTTTCCCGCACGGGCCCCGCGAACACCTGGTGGGAGGCGCCCAGGAGCCTGAGCTGTACGTCGAGCCCGGCGACGGTGAGGTCGCGTACGGCGAGTGCCTCGTGCGCGGGGCGTCCCAGCACGAACGACAGCTGGTCTGCGTCGGTGTCCTGGTACGGGGTCGTCAGCGCTATGCCGCTCATCGGGCGCCGCCCGGACCTCTGACCAGTACCGTGCCGAGGACGGCAGGCTCGACTCTCAACGATGTTCCCCCGACTGCGAATGTGCTTGGAGCGCGGCTGAGTATGGCACAAGCGGAAAACGCGCCACCTCCGGGGTGTCAGCCCTCGCCGCGGTGGGAGTGGTGGCCGGAGTCGCGGTCGGAGCCGGGCCACACGTAGGGCAGGTCGTCCGGGACGCCGGCGAAGCGCGCGGCGTAGAAGCCGGGGTCCTTGCGCAGCAGGGCCGACTGGTGGCTGCGGTGGAAGTGGGGGTCGCCCAGCCAGGGCGGCAGCTCGTCGTCCTCGGCGAGTTCGGCCTGCGGGCGGACGGGCGCGCCGGGGCGTACGGCGTGGAAGCCGGCGAGCAGGGAGGCGGCGCAGGTGTCGCGGTGCCCCTTGGCGGTCCAGGCCCCGCACACCTCCAGTCCGTAGCGGACCAGGGCCTCCTCGTAGCCGGTCCACATCCGTACGGCCGGATGGCGCCGCCAGCCGTAGCCCGGCACGGTCAGCCCGCGCAGCACCTGGAGCGCCTCGACCCGCTGTTTGCCGAGGCGGCGCGGGTCGAGGACCTCGGCGCACTCCGAGAACCGCGGGAACGGCAGGAAGGTCTGCACACCCCTGTGTCTACCGCCCCCGGGCCGTCTCCGCACGCCGGCCCATGAGCGACGCGTCCGGCCGGGGCAACGCCCGCTGGGGTCAGCCACTCACCGGCCCCCAACTCCGTTGCCCGGCACTGCACATGCTCTGCGCCTCGACGTGATGAACGTCGAAAGAAAGGGCGTGGCCCGACGACGTCGCCCTGGTGCGCCGGCTCGGCACCGCGCGTTCGGCGAGGGCGGCGATGGTGAGGGAGGGGTTGGCGCCGCCGGCGTTCCCGGGGATCAGGGACCCGTCGAGGACGTAGAGCCCCTTCACGCCGTGGATCCGGCCTTCGAGGTCCGTGGTGCGGCCGATGACGCAGCCGCCCAGGGGGTGCCCGGTGAACGGGTGCGGCGTGACCGTGACGGGGAGGGTGCCCGGGTTGGCCTCGATGACGCGGGAGCTGCGCTCCAGCGCGGACCTTGCCGCCACCCCGGACTTCTCGGTCGACCAGTCGGCGAAGCATGTCGCAGGTGAACTCGTCGGTGCCGAGCACGGCCCCGCCCGTGGTGAGGCGGCGGACCTCCGCCCGGCGGCGTCCGTCGCGGCGCCGGCCGATGGACCGCACCTCGTGCAGGGGACGCAGCTGTACGTGTCCGGTGGCGAGCGCCTCGGGCAGGTAGCCGCGGGTCAGCGGCTTCTTGGCGCCGTTGGCGCAGCCGAAGTCGGATTCGCCGACGGCCGCGGAGAGCGGGGCGGCGTGGGCGAGTTCGCGCCGGACGACGTCCCAGTCGAACGTCGAGTCCAGGGGGAAGGTCCGCAAGCCCGCGGTGGCCAGGTGCTCGTCCCACGTCCGGGAGTGGGTGAACGGCAGGGACCGGTAGACGTCCCGCGGCATCGGGGAGGCGCCCAGCATGCGGCGCACCGTGGGGAACCACCCTCGGGTGAACTCCTCGTAGTGCAGGCCGGCCGGGTAGAGCCGTTCGAAGTACCGCCTGGGCTGGGCCACCGTGACACCGGTGTAGACGATGGACCCGCCGCCGACCCCCGCCCCGCGGGCGATGTCGAGCCCCCGCTCCTCGGACACCTCCATCACCCCGGGCGCGGGTCGGACGGGCGTGGGCAACGGCCCCCGCCAGCGTGTGGTGCGGCGGAACCAGAACATGGTGTCGGTGACACCGTTCATCGACCCGAAGTGTGCCTGCGCGGAGCGACGGGTCACTCACGGCCGCGCTCCACCACCAGGGTGTCCACCCCCGCCTGCCCGAGCCGCAGCGCGGCCACCGAACCGCCGAACCCGGAACCGATCACCAGCGCCCGGAAGTGCGTCCGCGACGCGGCGGCCGCGAACGTACGGCTGCCGGCCCCGCCCAGCACCGCCGCGCCGGGACCGGCCAGTGTCGCCTGGCCCGCCAGGCCCAGGATTTCGTCGACGGTGGATGGGCATGGGCCACTCCTGCGCGGGTTCGGGTCGTGCCGCTCTCATGTGCGGCGGCGTCATGCGGCGAAGCGACGGCCCCCTTTCGCCGGACACGCGCTTGCGTGGGGAAGCCGTCGAGGCCCGCCGGTGCGGGGAGTTCCGGTCAGATCACCCTGCGCTCCTCGAGCGGCGCGGCGTGGAACGCCGGGCCTCGTTCGCTCGGGAGCCGCGGCGTGTGGTTGACCAGCCGTGCCGAGTTGCCGACGACAGCGATGCTGCTGGTGTTGTGCAGCAGGGCGGCCACGACGGGGTTGATGGACCCGCCGGCACCGGCGCCCAGACCGATCAGGTTGACACCGATGGCGAGGCCGTAGTTCTGCCGGACGACGCGCAGAGTGTGGCGGCTGAGTTCCACGACGGCGGCGACCTGCCGCAGATCGTTGCCCGCGAGCGCGATGTCGGCGGTTTCCAGCGCCACGTGGGAGGAGTGCGCGCCCATCGCGATGCCGACGTCCGCCAGGGCCAGGGCGGGTGCGTCGTTGGTGCCGTCGCCGACCATGGCCACCAGGTGGCCCTCGTCCTGCAGGTCGCGGATCAGCTGGAGCTTGCCCTCGGGCAGGGCGTGGGCGTGCACCTCGGTGATGCCGAGGGCGTCGGCGACCGACTGGGCCGTTTCCGGGGAGTCACCGGTCATCAGGATGATGCGCTGGACCCCGAGGTCCTGGAGTTGCCGGACGACGGTCTCGGCTCCGCCGCGTACGGCGTCGGAGAGGCCGAGCATGCCGATCAGGTCGTCGTCGTGGGCCAGGCAGATGACGGTCTCGCCCTGCGCGCGCAGGTTGTCCGTCCACTGCCGGGCCCGCTCGGGCAGTTCCATGCCGTGCTGGCGCAGCAGCGCGGGGCTGCCGACGAGGAGGCGGCTGCCGTCGAGTTCGGCCCGCATGCCCATGCCCAGGACGACCTCGCACGCCTGGTGGATGGGGACGTGCAGGTGCTGCTCCTCGGTACGGCGGACGATGGCCTCGGCGAGCGGGTGGCGGGCGTGCAGCTCCCCCGACGCGGCGAGGCTGAGCACCTCGTCCGCGGTGAACCGCTCGTGGAAGGTGACCACGCTGGTGACCAGCGGGCGGCCCAGGGTGAGCGTGCCGGTCTTGTCGAAGACCACGGCGGTGACTCGTCCGACGCCTTCCAGGTGGGTGCCGCCCTTGATGAGGGTGCCGTGGCGGGCTCCGTTGCCGATGGCCGCGCTGATCGCCGTGGGGGTGGCCAGTCCGGCGGCGCACGGGCAGGCGATGAGCAGCATGGTCATCGCGCGCCGCGGGTCGCGGGTGAGCGCGTACGTGCCGGCTGCCAGCGCGAAGGAGACGGGGACGAAGCGGCGGGTGAAGCGGGTGGCCACGGTCTGGATCGGTGCCCGGTCGGCCTGGGCTTCTTCGACCCGTCCGATGATGCGGCCGACCGTGGTGTCCCGGCCGACGGCGGTCGCGCGGATGGTGAGGGAGCCGTTGGTGACGATGGTGCCGGCGTAGACCTCGGCTCCTTCCTGCACGTAGACCGGAAGGGCCTCACCGGTGATCGCGGCCTGGTCCACCAGCGCCGCGCCGGTGGCGGCGGTGCCGTCGACCGGGATCCTGTGGTGTTCGTAGACCGCGACGAGGTCGCCCGGTTCCACGTCCTCGAGGGCCACCTCGATCTCGACACCGTCCCGTACGAGCCAGACCCGCTCCTCGCCGACGCTCAGCAGTTCCTCGATGGCGCGGCGGGTCCGGCGCAGCGTGAGGGTCTGCAGGAACTCGCCGATGTTCAGCAGCCAGAGCACGGTCAGTGCCACCACGTTCTCGCGTAGGACGAGCGAGATCAGGGTCGCGGCGCTGACGAGGGTGTCCGTACCGGGATAGCGGCGGCCCAGGACGGTGTGCAGCGCCCCGCGGAAGAAGGGCAGGCCGCTGAAGACGGTGGCGACGCGCAGGAAGCCGAGCGGGGCGCCCGCCGTCCATGGCGGGCGGCGCAGCAGGAGCCGGTGCACGGCTACGAGGGCGAGTACCGCGCCACCGACGACCAGCCGGGCGACCTCGCCCGTGGAGGAGTCGGGTGTGCCACGGGTCGCCTTGGCCACGGCGGACGGTGGTGGCGCCTCCTCCAGAGCCGCTACGAGCCCGTCCACACGCAGGCGGTCGGGGGCGACCCAGACCACCACGCTCCCTGTACGGGGGAAGATCCGCAGCGCGCGGAAACCGTCCAGGTCGGCGAGCCGGTCATCGACCAGCCCCGCACAGCCGGGCCGGGCCCGCAGCCACGGCACGGTCAGGCGTACCCGGCCCGCGGCGACGGAACGTACGACGATGCCGGCCATGATCAGTGGGCGTGGTCGTGGTCGTGGGGATGGCCGTCGACATGGACCGCGGACGGCGGCGGTGCCTCCTCGCCCAGGGAGGACCGGGCCTCGGCCAGCATGTCGCCCGCCTTGAGACGGGCCTCCTCGGTGGCGGAGCCCAGCCACCGGCCCGCCACGATTCCGCCCGCGATGCCGCCGACGAGCGCCTTGCGGGCGGCGGGCCGGACCGCCGGTGCGGCTTTGGCCGCCCCTCGGAAGATCAGTCCTCCGACCACGCCGGAGACGGCGAAGTGTGCCACGCGCCCCGCGGTGGCACCGACCAGAGCAGCGGGATGCATCGGGCGCTCCTTCACAGCGACGCGCCCCCATCGCCCAACCTGAGTCCATTGTCCCCTGCCGGAGGACGATCGTGAAGTCCCCGGCCGGCCGCCGGGGGGAAGGTCGGTGCGCGGCGGGGCGTGCCTCCGGCGGACGCCGTCGGCTCCACCGGGGCCCCGCGCGGCCGCCGTGGGCCGGACCACCCGGCTTGCGGGTGGCCGGCCCCGTCCGGCGGCCGCCCGGTGGCCGCTCGCACGGGCCGACGGCTTGGGCGGTGGCGGTCCGGACCCGGGCGGTTCCGCCCGTCAGTGCGCCCGGGGAGTTCCCGCGACGGCCCTCACCGCGTCCGACAGGATGGCCAGCCCCTCGGTGAGCTCGTCATCGGTGCTGGTCAGCGGAGGCAGCAGTTTCACCACCTCGTCCGACGAGCCCGACGTCTCCACGAGCAGTCCACGGGTGAACGCGGCGCTGCTCACGCGCGCTGCCAGGGTGTGGTCCTCGAAGGCCAGGCCCCACACGAGGCCGCGGCCGCGGGCTCGGGCCGCCACTCCGGAGGCCGACAGCTGTGCGGCCAGGTCCGTCAGGTGTGCTTCGAGCACCTCGCCCTTGCCGGCGGTCTGCTTCTCCAGCGTGCTGTCGGCCCAGAACGTCCGCAGTGCGGCCGCCGCCGTCACGAAGGCGGCGTTGTTGCCGCGGAAGGTTCCGTTGTGCTCGCCCGGGCTCCATACGTCCAGCTCGCCGCGGAACAGGGTGAGCGCCATGGGCAGTCCGTATCCGCTGATGGACTTGGACAGGCAGACGATGTCCGGGATGATGCCCGCGGCTTCGAAGCTGAAGAACGGGCCGGTGCGCCCGCACCCCATCTGTACGTCGTCCACGATGAGAAGGATGTCGTGCTGCCGGCACAGATCGGCGAGCGCCGCCAGCCACTCCGCGCCGGCGACGTTGACCCCGCCCTCTCCCTGCACCGTTTCCACTATCACGGCGGCGGGCAGGTCGAGCCCGCTGCTGGAGTCGCCGAGCATCTCCCGCAGCAGGTCGATCCCGGACAGGGACGGGTCGCCGAACCCCTCGAAGGGGACGCGGTACACGTGTCCCAGGGGCACTCCGCCTCCGGCACGCTTGGCGGCGTTGCCGGTGACGGCCAGGGAGCCCAGCGACATCCCGTGGAACGCCTTGGTGAAGGCCACCACCGTTTCCCGGCCGGTGACCTTGCGGGCCAGCTTCAGCGCGGCCTCGACGCTGTTCGTACCGGTCGGGCCGGTGAACTGCACCTTGTAGTCGAGGTTGCGCGGTACGAGCACGAGGTCGTGCAGCGCCCGCAGAAGCTCGGCCTTGGCGTCCGTCGTCATGTCGAGGCTGTGGACGATGCCGTCGTCCTGGATGTAGGACAGCAACGCGTCTTTGAGGACGGGGTGGTTGTGACCGTAGTTGAGGGAACCGGCACCGGCGAAGAAGTCCAGGTAGGAGCGGCCCTCCCGGTCCTGGAGACGGCTGCCGCTGGCATGGGTGAAGACGGTCGGCCAACTGCGGGAGTAGCTGCGGACCTCGGACTCGATGGTCATGGGGTCGAAGTCGGTGTATGGGGGGTTCACCATGCCTCCTAGGCAGGTTGACGGGAGGTGGAGTCGGGCCGCGAGCCGTCGGCGGACACTTTCGCCGCGAGCTGGCAGCGGGGCACCAGGTAGAAGAGACCGCCGGCGGTGATGACGAGCACGACGGCGCACATCGCCCAGGGCAGTGAGGTTCCGTGGCTGTAGGCGAACACGCCGGCCGCCGGGCCGATGGACATGCCGGTGGTCTGGCACAGACCGAGGAAGGACAGGTACTTGGAAGCAGCCCCGTCGGGCGCCACCTCGGTCGAGAACGCCGCGGCGACCGGGGCCACCAGGATTTCGCCCAGGGTCCAGATGAGGACTCCGGCGATCAGCACGCCGAGGCTTATCCCGAAGAGGTTCACCGCGTAGCCGCCGCAGACGCACACCGCGCCGAAGACCACGGTCGTACGGCGGGCCCAGCGCGAGGAGTACCGGCTCAACGGTATTTCCACCAGGATCACGAGGACGGCGTTCAGCGTGAGCAGCCAGCCGTAGAGCTTCTGGTCGTGGTCCGAGTCGTGGATGGCCAGTGCCAGCGACCCGGTCTGCTGGGCGTAGACGAGGGAGATCAGGCCGAACAGCACCGCGGCACCGATGAAGCCGCGGTTCATGCGCACGGCCGGCCCGGTTCCCCGCCGCTTGCCCTCGCCGTCCGGGACGGCGGCCGCCCGGCCCAGACGCCGGGGCAGTGCGAGCAGCAGCAGTGTCGCCGCCGTCGCGGCGATGCCGTTGCCGACCAGCAGCGCCGTCATGGACCAGTCCATGAGGAAGGCGCCGAGCAGCGGGCCGACCGTGACTCCCAGGTTCATCGCGAGGCGGTAGACGGCGAACATGCCGACGCGCCGGTCGTCGCTCGCCTCGACGCCCACGACCGTCTGCGCGGCCGGCCCGTACGCCTGCACACCGGCGTTGAGCAGACACGAGACCACGACCGTCAGCGCGAATTGCTCCACCACGGCCGACGCGAAGGCGCACAGCGCGGTGAGCGTGCTGGACAGCAGGAGCGCGCCCCGCAGCCCCAGCCAGTCGGAGAGCTTGCCCGCGACGCCCGCGCCGGCCATGCCCGCCACCGCCACGGCCACCAGGGCGAAGGTGATGTGGCCCGGCTCGTACCCCCGGTCGGTGAGGATCAGCGTGAGGAACAGGGTGAAGAAGCCACCCAGGCGGTTGATGAAGACACCGAGCGAGACGATGGCGATGGCTCGGGTGACCCCGCCGAAGTAACTGCGGAAAAGTCGCGTCATATGTCAGCCAAGGAGAAGGAGTCGGATGGGTTCGACCACTGCCGCGAGCGCCACCACGAGCGGCCAGGCGAGCCAGCGCGTGACGTTGCCGATCCGGCGGAACGCGGCGACCGCGCCCATGACGTAGCCGACGGTCGCGGCGCAGGCGGGAAGCAGGAGCAGCCAGACCACCGAGCCGGGCAGGGCGCCGGCCGTGGCGAAGGCCGCGCAGAGCAGGCCGACGACCGCGAGCTGCCGCCGCCGCGCGCCGGGGTCGGTGGAGCCCGTCACACGGGCCACGATCCGCCCGGCCGCACGGATGTTGGTGAAGCAGTACGAGGTGATGACGGCGAGCAGGGCCGTGGACAGGGCGTAGCGCAGCCACCCCGGCGGTGTTCCCTCCGGTCGCCCGGCGGCCGCCCCGTACAGCCATGCCAGGGGCAGGTAGACGGCCGCCACCGCCGACGCGCCCAGCGCGACCCCCGCCAGCGTCACCCCGGGCCCCGCCTTCGTGCGCGGGACCAGGTCCGTGACCGATTCCCAGCCGACGCCCGCGAAGTACAGCACCAGCAGCGCGATCCCGGCCGCCGCCGCGGCGCCGGGCACCGAGGCCGGCGTGAGCGCGCTCCCCGGTGCCGCCGCGGGCCAGGCGGCCGCGGCGCACGCGAAGGCGAGGAGGCCCACGACCGGCAGGCGCAGGCGCAGCAGGGCCGGCGGCGTGGGCACGTCCAGCAGCGCGAGGACGAAGCCCACCCCCAGCACGCCGAAGGCGACGACCGGGCCCAGCCAGGCAGCGGCGTGACCGTCCTCCGCCACGGCCGCCACGACGCTCTGCGCGGCGAACCAGGCCAGAGCGGCCTGGCCGGCGGAGAAACCAATCGTGTACGCCAGGTCGACGCACCGCTGCGACGTACGGCCGAGGACCGACCCCACCGCCGCGGCCAGCGGCATGGGCGGCAGGCCGGTGCGCGCCAGCAGCGTCAGGAGCAGGGCGACCGCGGCGCCCAGCGCCACGTGCGCCCCCCAGAGCAGCGGAGCGCTCGGGCCGGCCAGCCCGTGGACGACGGCCGGCATGACGAGCATGCCGGCGCCGGCGACGCCCTGGAACACCCCGGCGGCGAGACGGGGCGCGGGGTGCCGCGGCCGGGTTCCGCCGTCGGTGTCCCCTGCCGTGCCGGCGCCCGGAACCCGCTGGGTGTCGGCGGTCATCGGGCGCGCTTGCGCAACCTGTCGAGGAGGACGCCGGCGCGCAGGGACAGCAGGCTGAACGAACCGGCGTCGCCGATGCCGTGGGAGGACTCGCACAGCCCGTTCAGGTACAGGTCGGGCGTGTCGGCGTCCATCGGCGTCAGGAGGTAGTCCGCGCTGATGTCCAGGTAGCCGTCCTCGTCGAAGACGAAGGAGTCGGCGATGCCCTCCATGAGCGGCGGTACGCGCTCCTGGTGCGGGCCGGGGCCCAGGTCGCGGAAGCCGGTGGCGAGCACCACGACATCGGCGCGTACGTCCTCGGTCTCCCCGGTGTTCAGCTCCTTGACCTGCAGGCGGACACCGTCCGGGCCGTCCTGCACCGCCATGGTCTGGCGGTTGCCCCGGACGAAGACCCGCTGGTCGCCGTCGAGCTTCTGCTCGTAGATCAGGGCGTACAGCTCGTGCAGTACGTCTCCGTCGGCGGCCGAGTAGTTGGTGAGGCGCATGTAGTCGTCCAGCACCTTCTTCCGGTGCCTCGGCGCCTGGTAGTAGTACTGGGTGAACTCGGGGAAGTACCCCTCCTCGCTGAAGGGGCTGGTGTCCTTCAGCCGCAGCCCGTACGGGCGTACATAGGTGGTGACCGTCGCGTCGGGGAAACGCCGTGACAGGTCGAGGGTCAGCTCGACGGCGCTCTGGCTGCCGCCGATGACGGCCACCTCCTTCGGCGGCCACTGGCCCTCGCCCCGCTCCGCCGCTTCCCGCAGCGCGTCGAGGGCGGGCAGGTAGCGCGTCAGGTGGAACACCCGGGGCGACTCGACGCGGTCGAACGGTTCGGGGACGAAGGCGGAGCGGCCCGGGCCGAGTACCAGGGCGTGGGCGTGGCGGACGACGCCGTCGGACCCGGTCACCCGGTATACGTTGCGGCCCTCGTCGCCCGGGACGATGGCGATGTCGGTCGCGGCGACGTTGTATTCGACGACGTCGTCGAAGTACCGGGCCACCCAGGAGATGTACCGGGTGTACTCCTTGCGCAGCGGGAACTCCATGGGGAGGTTCAGGAACTCGAGGAGCCTGCCCTCCTCGTGGAGGTAGTTGACGAAGCTGTACCGGCTGCGCGGGTTGCGCAGGGACACGAGGTCGCGTATCGGGTTGTTCTGGATGTCGGAACCGTCGAGCAGCATGGCGCTCTGCCAGGCGACCTCCGGCTTGGCCTCCAGGAAGGAGACGCTGAGACCGGCGTTCTCCTCCTGCAGCGCGATGGCCAGGGCGAGGTTGGCGGGACCGAAGCCGATCCCGAGCACGTCATAGTGTTCCGGTTGTTCGGAACGCGCCGGAGTCGTCGTCACTTTTCCCCCTTGGGTCGGGCGTTGATGGTGTGCGAGTAGTGGATCCAGGTCGACGACGCGCCCGGTTCTCCGGCGTCCTGGAGGAAACGGTCGTACAACGTCCGCGCCCGGTGGTTGTCGGGCGCGGTTTCCCATACGAGGGACCCGTACCCGCGCTCGCCGGCCGCGTCGGCGGCCGCGCGCAGCAGCGCGGCACCGACCTGATTCCCGCGGTGGCCGGGCCGTACGTAGAGGTCGTTCAGCAGGGCGACCACCGTGGCGCGGGTGGACACGCGGACCCAGTAGAGGGTCGCGAAGCCAACCGCCTGGCCTGTTTCGTCGTCCGAGGCCAGGAGCTGGAGCCCCTGGGCGGGGTCGGCGAGCAGGTCGCCGAAGAACGCCCTGTTGCGGGCGTCGTCCGGCGCGCAGCCGTAGAAGTTCTGGTAGTCGGCGATCAGCGGGAGCACCGCCTCGAACGTCGATTCATCGACGTGGCTGATGCGATAGGGCATGTCTTGCTGCCTCTTACTCTGTGTTGCCCAGGGGCGTGCCCCGGTGGGTACGGCGTGCGGGGCCGGCGGGCCGGCCCCCGGCGCCTCGGCCCGTGGTTCAGGACGGCGACTCGGCCGGGTCGCCTTCGAGTACGACGGCCTGCTCCAGGGCGTCGAGGCGGCTCGCCACCTCGTCCTGGTCGCCGCCTTCCGCGATCAGGTAGGCGTAGCGGGACACGTAGTCACCCGGAGGCGGCTGCAGGGTCGCGCCGGGGAGGGCCAGGGGTTCGGCTTCCAGGAGGTGGGGGTGGTCGGCGGCGGACGGCAGGGAGACGCCCGTCATGGTGGTCGGCTCGGTGGGGCAGCAGAAGCGGATTCCCACCGTGCGGGGGTTCTCGGGCTCGGCCGTCGGCCGGTCCTGCCGTACGCCCAGGGCCACCTCCGCCGCGATCCGGCCGAGGTCGACACCGCCGGCGAGCCAGCCGAGTTTCGGGATGAGGTCCCCGCCCGGGCGGCCGTTGATCTCGATGACGACCGGGCCCCGCGGCGTGAACTTGATCTCCGCGTGGGTCATGCCGTGGTGGAAGCCCAGCGCCTTGTGGGCCCTTTGCAGCAGGTCGGAGATGTCGGGGTCGTGGAGGTAGGGGTCGTCCGGGGAGACGATGTGGCCGGTCTCGATGAAGAACGGCGGTTGCCCGATCTTCTTGCGGGCGACGATGTGGGCGGTGAACGCACCGTCCACCACCGACCCGTCGACGCTGATCTCCGGCCCGTCGAGGAACTCTTCGACGACGATGTCGGGGTACAGCTGGATCCCGGGGTACGTCGAGGCCGCCACCGTGATCCGGTACGCCTCGTCCGTCTCCTCGGGCCCGGTCACCTTGATGACCCCGGAACTGGCGCCCATGGAGCGCGGCTTGAGCACCAGGGGGTAGCCGAACTCCTCGCCCACCGCCCGCAGTTCCTCGGCGGAGGTGACGCTGGTGTGCCGGGGCTGCAGCAGTCCGGCGTCCGTCATGAGCCGTCGGCTGAGCTTCTTGTCCCGGCACGCCGAGATGGCGTCGACGGACGCGCCCGGCACTCCGAGGGCGGCGATGAGGTGCGCCGAGGGCAGCAGGAGGCCTTCGTCCGGTGCGAGGACCCCGATGATGTCGCGCTCCGCGGCGACCTGGCGGGCGGCGGCGACGAGGTCGTCCGGGGTACGCCCGCTCAGCACCGTGCTGCCGGTGGCGTACGGGGCCTGCCAGGTGAGCTCGTCCGTCTCCAGCAGCCACAGGGGGCAGGCGCGGGCGGCTCCGGCGAGCAGGTGTTCACGGTAGGGGCGGCTGTCCCGGTCCTTCTGGCTGCCGATGCCGACGACCAGCAGCACTCCCTCCTGCCCGCTCATGCGAGGTCCTTGGTGGCGGCGCGGCCGATGCCGGACAGCTTGGTGGGGCTGCCGTCCGGGGTGAAGGGGTGGTGGAACGTGAAGGACTCCGGGGTCGGGCCGTGGTCGTGGAGGTGCTCGATCCGGCGGCAGGCGTCCTCCCAGGTCGGTACGGTGTCGTCGCCGACCCACCACATGGCGTAGGAGGGGCACTCCGGCTTGACGAACCACTCGTGGCGCTTGCGCAGGGCGTCGCGGTGGACGCCCGAGTAGGAGAAGGAGAAGACGGACTCGATGTCCTTCCACAGGGACAGCGTGGACGCCCGGCTGTCGGTACCGGCGGTGCGGCCGCCGGTGTAGAAGCGCGGGACGGCGAACCGGCCCCACTGTCCCCAGTCACGTTCGAAGTTGGTGAGGTCCTCCCGGTCGTCGACCGCCACCGCCCGGTCGATGAACCCCGGGCTCAGCTCGGCTTCTCGGAAGGTGGACGGTGTCCGGTCGTCGAATTCCTGGACGACCGGGTGGCCGTAGGGCTCCTTCAGGATGTTGAAGGTGGTGAAGGCGATACGGGGCATTTCTCTACTCTTTCGGTGCGTCGACAGAAGAGTCGTCGGCGACGTCACGGGCGAAGTCACGGACGAGGGCGATGACGTCCCGCGGTTTCTCGAACAGTGCGAAGTGGCCTGCGTCGATCTCCGCGTAGCGGCTGTGCGGGATGGCGTCGTGCAGGGCGCGCGCGTAACCGACCGGGACGATCTGGTCCTGGGTGCAGCCGATCACCAGCGTCGGGACGGTGATCCGCGGCAGGAGGCCGCGGATGTCCACGCGCGTGTTCAGATCGATGTGCCGGACGATCCCGGGTGGCACCCGCTCCTCGGCCACGAGTTCTTCGATCCCGGCGGTGCCCAGCCGGTTCAGGTGCTCCGTGGTCCAGCCGCTGAGGTGCAGGAACCGGGCGAAGGCGTCGTGGTCGAGCGCTTCGAGGCGACGCCACAGGTCGAACGCGTGGCGCTGACGGTCGTCGGTGACCGCCCACCCGGCGAGGAGCACCAGGCCCCGCACCAGGCCGGGGTGGGCGGCGGCAGTGGCCGCGGCCACCACCGCCCCCAGCGAATAGCCCATCACGACGGCCGGTCCGGCACCGGCGTCCCGCACCGCCGCGGCGGTCTGTTCGGCGAGCAACTCGACCGTCAGCGGGTCTCCTGGGTCCTTGGTGCCACCGGCTCCGGACAGGCAGGGCCGCACGACGGTGTGCCGGTCGGTGAACGCGTCCAGCACGTGCCCGAAGGTGGATTCGGGCGAGCCGCCGGTGCCGTGCACCAGAGCGAGGCAGGGGCCGGTACCGGCGACGGTGTAGTCGACCGGACAGCCGGAGGTCGTGACCGTTGGCAAGGCGTACAGCTTTCAGGAGAGGAGGGTGAGGGGGGTTGTCCGGCTACGCGTCCACAGGGCGGAAGAACACCGGTACGCGGTCGGCGATACGCCCGCCGGCCGGCAGGAAACGCCCGGTGCCCACCGGCCACGGCGGAGTGCCGCGGAAGGCGTCGGCCGGGGCGATGCCCAGCCGGTCGAGCAGTGAGGAGGACCACGCCGGTGTGATCGCCCAGGCCGCCGCGGCGAACCGGGCCAGCAGCTCCAGGTGGGTGGCGAGCCGGCTCTCGTACGCCGCGCGGTCTCCCGACCGTGCGGCCTCCAGCCCGGGCAGGTCGGCGACGGCTTCCGAGACGGCGCCGGCGAGCAGCGTGGCCGCGCGCTGGGGCGAGAAGTGTTCGGGCGCCAGGGCGTCGGCCACGGCGTCGGCCACCTTCGCCGTCGTACCGCCGAGCGGCCCCGTGGTCCAGTCCGCCGCCGGTACGACGCCGCCCATGTCCTCGCGTACCAGCCGCACCACGGTCTCGACCCACTGCTCCAGGCCGTTGACCAGAACCCGGTCGACGGTGTCCTGGAACTCCTTCATCGCGAAATTGGTCTGCGAGAGCTCGGGGCCCGTCAGGCACAGGTGCATACGGAGCGCGTCCGCCGACACCTGGGTCAGGAACTCGCTGCCCCAGATGGCGTGGTTGCGGCTGGTGGAGAACTTGTCGCCCTCCAGCCGGTAGAACTCGTTGGTCACCACCTGTGCGGGCAGTGTCAGGCCGCCGTGCGCCAGCAGGAGGGCCGGCCACAGCACCGCGTGGCTGAAGCTGCAGTCGAACCCGATGAAGTTGATCACTTCGGTGGCGGGGTCGCTCCACAGCCGCTCCCACAGCTCCGGCTCCCCCTCGGCACGGGTGAGGCCGGCGGTCGCCGCCACATAACCGAAGATCCCACTGAACCAGGTGTCCAGGATGTGACCCTCCCAGCCCGGCAGCGGCACGGGGATGCCGTAACCGTCCTCACGGCTCACCGGCGTCAGCGGGAGGGGCCCGGAGAGCAGCGTTTCGAGGTAGGCCTTCAGCCGGGGACGCCACTCCGCCTTGCTCTGCGCCTGGGCGTAGTACTCCGTCAGGGCGTCGCGCATCGCCTCGAGCGGGAAGGAGATGCGGCGCAGTGTGCGGAGCTCGGGGGCGGTCCAGCACCGGGTGCAGCGGGGGGCGGCCAGCCCGGCGGGCTCCTGGGGCAGCCCGCACTCCTCGCAGTAGACGCCGTCCGACGGGGCGGCGCAGAACTGGCACTCGCCGCGGACCTCCGCCTCGTACAGATGGCGGTCGCAGTCGGCGCAGTGGAAGACGGGCAGCTCGTGGACTTCGAAGGCGCCCTTGTCCCACAGCTCCAGGAAGAACCGCTGGACTATGTCGGTGTGCAGCTGTTCGCGCAGGGGACGGGTGAAGTAGTCGTGCCGCATCCCGGCCATGGCGAGGGTGTTCTCCATGCGCCGGCCGAAGACGTGAGCCGTCTCGTACGCGCTCTTGCCGCCGAGCTCCTCGCCCCTGCGGGGTACGTAGCAGGAGTGCTCGTCGGAGTAGCCGACGTACCGCACGTCGTGGCCGCGCTGTACGAGGTGGCGGCGCATCACGTCGGCGCCGAGGAACGGGCCGGAGAGGTGTCCGAGGTGCAGGTCACCGTTGGGGTTCGGTGGTGCGCTGGTCACCACGAAAGAGCGGCTCTCGACGTCAAGGGCGTTCATGTACGGGCACTCCTGTTGGTGCGTGATGGTGGTGTGGCGCCGCGCTTCGGCATCTTCTGCGGCGCCGGCGCGGCGGCCTGGCCCGAGGGGGCCGGGTCCGGGGACGCCGCTGCGGAGACGGCCTCGCCGGTCGTCGACGTGGGGTCTGGCGTGATGTGACATTCCCTGGCGCTGCCCGAGACGCGGCTGTGCGGCGGCACGTCCACGGCCACCACGGCACCGGCACCGATCCTGGACGCCGTACCGACGGTGACGGGCCCGAGGACGCTGGCACCGACGCCGACGATCACCTTGTCCTCCAGCCGTGGATGCCGGCGGGTGCCCGGCGGACGCTTGAAGTCGCGCCACCAGCCCACCGATCCCAGGGTCACCTGGTGGTAGAGCATCACGTCCTCGCCGATGACCACGTCCTCACCGATCACCACGGAGGCCCCGTGGTCGATGAAGAACCGGCGTCCGATGACGGCTCCGGGATGGATCTCGATCCCGCTGACGAACCGTGCCAGCATCGAGACGGCCCGCGCCGTCACCCGGAATCCGCGGTGGTAGAACCAGTGGGAGACGCGGTGGGCCCACAGGGCGTGGATGTGCGGGTAGAGGAGTACCTCGCGTGCGCTGCGGGCCGCGGGGTCCTTCTCCATCACCACGGAGATGTCCTCCCGCATGTGCGCGAGAACGGCCCGGAGCCCGCGTCTGGTTCTGCCGGAAGGTATCGGACCGTCCGACTTACATGCGCTCATAGGTGAAGTCCCCCACTACAGGTCGGCCGGCGACGAACCGACCCGGACGGTACGGCGTGAGCAGAGGCTCTTCGGCTCGCCCGGCCACCCCCGCACCCCCCAGGAGCTCGGCGGCCACCAGCTCCCCCACGGCTGGAGCGGTCTTGAAGCCGCCGCCGCTGAATCCGGTGGCGAGGTAGAGCCCGTCCGGCCCGGCGGGCCCGATGAGCGGTCTCCTGTCGGGTGTGTAGCCGTCGAACCCGGCTTTGCTGCCCAGTAGTTCCGCACCGCCGACGGCCTTCACGCGGGTGGCGACGGCGTCCTTGGCGGCGGACACCTCGTCCGGGGTGAGGGGTTCGACGTCGGTGCCCAGGCTCACAGCGGGATGGCTGGGTACGCCGAAGTAGAGGCCGTCGTTCCCGGACGGGCGGAAGTACGTGCCCGTGGTGTCGTCGATGCAGGTGGGCAACCCCGCGCCCGAGTTCCCGGCCCCGGGTACGGCGGCGAGCGCGAGCCCGATGCGGCGCGGTGCCACCTCGACGGTGACGCCCACGGCTCCGGCCAGGTCGCGACCGCTCCAGGCTCCGGAGGCGAGCACCACCACTGGCGCGGACACCTCTCCGAGGTTGGTCTCGACGCCGCTGATCCGGTCGCCGGTGGTGAGCAGCCGTCGTACGCACATCCCGTCGGCGACCCTGGCACCGCGGCGACGCGCGGCCGCGAGCAGCGTACCGGCCGCGGCGACGGGGTCCGCGTACCCGCCCTCGGGCTCGTATGCCGCCGCTCCGACGCCGTCCACGCCGAGCCCGGGATAGAGCTCCGTGAGATCGACGGGGTCGATCAGCTCGCTGCGCCCGCCCGACTCCTCGACCGCCGCTGAGTTCCGGCGCAGGCTTTCGGCGTACTTCTCGGCGACGAGCATCACGAAACCCGTCCGGCGGTAACCGCATTCGCCGCCCACGGTGTCCTGCCAGTTCTGGAAGACCGGCAGGCTCCGGGCGGCCAGACGGGTGTCGCAGTGTGCCGTGTGGTGCAGCCGCAGGAGCCCGCCGGACCGGGACGTCGCGCCCTGGCCGGGCGCGATGCCCTGTTCGCACAGCAGGACGTCGGCAGAGCCGGCGGCGGCGAGGTGGTGGGCAATGCTCGCACCCACCACCCCGCCTCCGACGACAACGACATCGGCGCGCATCTGGGAGCTCGGACTCACGCCGAGGCTTCCTCGGCAGCGGCTCGCTTCGCCTCGGCCTCCGCACCGCCCCACCAAATGGTGAGGAAGATCAGCGGCTTGTCGGTGTCGTTGGTGAGGGTGTGATCCTTGAAGGGGGTGATGAAGATCGTGTCACCCTTGCTCACACGACGCTCCTCGTCACCGATGCGCATCACACCGGTGCCCTCGAAGATGAAGAACATTTCGTTCTCGTCGTGATTGTGGCTGGTGGAGGTCTCCCCTTCGGGAACCGACACCCAGGCCCCGCCCCAGAAGGGCTCCGGCACACCGGGCCAGGGGAAAAGCCGGCGGCCCGCAACGTTGTATTCCGCTTCGAAGACCATGTCGTCCGGCGTCCAACTGAACGCGTGCATGCCTGCTTGCTCCCTCTTTTGGTGGTGAATGGACGGGGCGTCATGAGCGACCGAGCCGGGGCGTCCGGCTGGGGCAGTTACCGTCCGGGAAATGATCTTGCCGCCCGCACAACACGCAGCGCAAGAGGTGAATCGCTCCGCTTGCCATTGAATGCCCGTTTCAGTCCCGCGTCGGCGGGGCGTGAACTATCCCACAGCGAGCGCTGATTGACTGGCAGTCAGATGAGTTCGCGCGTCTGTCGGCTACGACGCCACGATCGGCGTCCACGTGAAGGCGACCGCGTCGCCCGGCTTCAGGTGGAACTGGCAGCCGCCGACCGGGATGGACGTGCCGTTGACCGAGATGTTCCAGTAGGCGGAGGACGAATCGAGCTTGACGCCCTTGATGGTGTCGACGAAGTAGTCGTCGAAGCTGGGGTACCAGACACCGTCCCAGGTGAAGCCGTGG
The DNA here is from genome assembly GCF_002099185.1 of Streptomyces sp. CB03238. Taxonomy (NCBI): domain Bacteria; kingdom Bacillati; phylum Actinomycetota; class Actinomycetes; order Kitasatosporales; family Streptomycetaceae; genus Streptomyces; species Streptomyces sp. CB03238. Next base: position 88,302 of record NZ_NBCN01000003.1, read on the forward strand.
GCACGTGCGGCGCTGTCCAGGGCCGCGGTCGGCGTCGCGCCCGGCGTGGAATTCGCTCCCCCGTTGGTGCCGTCGCACTTGTGCGTCCCGCCGGTGGCGGTGGTCACGTCGTGGCCCTTGGTGATGACGCCGCCCGAGAAGAGCTTGCCATCGGGCCCCTGCACCTTCAGGGCCACCAGGATGGGCCGATTGACAGCCGCCGCATCCGCATGGGCGACAGCGGGGGCCGCGGTGACGGTCAGGCCAATCGCGGCCGCCGATATCACAACGCGGCGAATCAGCGTGCTTCGCATCGATGTCTGCCTTTCTGAAGTGCCGAAGACTGTCTCGTTACCCGTACGGTTCGCGCCACGGCCTCAGCCGCTGACACCTGTTCCGGTGTGGCGGCTGCGGCCGAGCGGTGATGAGGCATGCCGGGACAGAACAGCAGGGAGAGGTGACAACCGCGTGAAATCACAGCGTCCACAGCGCGACCGCGCTGCTCACTGCTGACGGTCAGCGCCAAAACGGCTTTCGCCGGCCTCCCCCTCCAGTCACGCACACGCTAATCCCCCGGCCCCGTACGGGGTTTGAGATGCGATCATATGCCGGGCGCACAGGCGAACCAAGAGGATGGAGTCACTCCGGTTGTGTGGCCGAAGAGACCCCCCGCGAACCGTGTCGACGTCCTCGTCGATCACCGCTCTCCGCGTGCCGGGCGCCCAACGACTTCATGTAAATGCGTTACGCCGCAAAGGAATTCGCCTTTTCACCGAAGAAGAGAAGGTGGAACGCGGGTAATTACCGCCATCACAGGGCGTGAGCCGGTCGCCACGGCGTTCCGTCCGGGCCCCCGCCGGGGCCCGATGTGCGGACCGCGCGCTCGGCCGGCCCGTGCCGGAGGTGATCCGCGAACACCGCGCCGTACTCGCCGATGCCGTGCAAAACTTGCTTCATGGGGGACGTGAGACTCACCTTCGACGATGGTTCCGAAGTACGCCTGCACCTCGCGCCCGGCGGCGACATGCCCGCCGGCGCCGACGACGAGCTGGACCTTCCGGCGGGCTTCGGCACCGCCCGGCCGGTGAGCGCGGACGGGCGCGCCGCGCAGGCGCTGACGCGGGGCGGCGAGGCGCTGACGGCGGCGCTGCGGCCGCTCGGGGGCGTGCTCGGCGGGATCCACCGCAGCTTCGCGCAGTTCGCCCAGCGCCCGGACGAGGTGACGGTCGAGTTCGGCGTCACGCTGGGAAGTGATCTGAGCCTGGGCGTCTTCTCCGGGAAGGGCGAGGCCAGCTTCACCGTCTCGGCGACCTGGAATCTCGCGGCGGAGGGGCAGGCCGCGCAGGACGCCCCGGCCGTGGAACCCCCCGCCGTCGTGCCCGGCCGGGTGAACGGCTCCTGACACCGTGCGGCCGCTGGTGGACCCGGACCGGGACGACGCCCCGCTGCACCGGGCGTTCGTGTCGGTGCTCGGCGAGGCCCGGCCGGTCGGCGCCGGTGTCCTGATCGCCCCGCGACTGGTCCTGACCTGCGCCCATGTCGTCAACAGCGCGCTCGGCCTGCACCGTTTCACCATGCCGGCGCCCTCGCGCGGGCAGCCGGTCACGCTGCGGCTGCCGCATGCCGACCGGGACCGCGCGCTGACCGGCCGGGTCGTCGAGGAGATGTGGGTACCGCCGCGCTCCCGCCCCGCGCCCGGCCGGCCCTCTCCGCCGCCCCCGGGCACCCTGCCGTACTACGGCGATCTGGCGGTGATCGAGCTCGACACCGACGCCCCGCCGGGCGCCGAACCCGCCCCCTTCCTCCCCCACCGGGACGGCAACGAGGTGGTGGCGCAGTGGGCGAGCGGCCATGCCCTGACCACGCTGCGCGCGATGCCGCGCGTGTCGGCCCATCCGTGGATCGCTCTCGACGTGCTCGGCGGCAGGGTGACAGAGGGGTTCAGCGGGGGCCCGCTGTGGGACCGGGACCGTCAGGCCGTGGTCGGTCTGGTCGTCGCCGCGCACGAAACCGGGCACTCCGCGGGGCGGCACCAGGGGCCGCCCGCCGCCATGTACGCGATCGGCCTGTCGTCCATCGAGGCCGAGCTGCCCGGCCTGCCGCCCGTCGCGGTCCCCGCCGCCGGGCGCGGCCGCCAGCAACTCCTCGCCGTGCTGGAGCAGTTGCTGCCGTCCCGTCAGTCGGTCAGGGAGTGCGAGGAGCGGCTCGCCGCACGGCTCGGCAGGCGGTCGGCGGGCGCGGCCGCCGACGTCGAGCGCCTCGCCGGGACGGCCATGGGGGTACGACGCGGGGTGCCCGAGCTGGTCGACCTCGTGCACGACCAGCTGGCCGAGTGCCGGCCGGGCGCCCTCGCGGAGCCGGGCGGCCGGGAGCAGCTGCTGCGGATCGCCCGCATCGTCAGCCCGCGCGAGCAGCTCTCGCTGGGCCGCCGGCGGAATCTGACCGCGCTGCTCTCCCAGTGCCGGGTCACGGACCCCGCCGCGCTGCTGCGCGCGGTGCTGCCGTACGCCGAGCGGCTGCCGGCTCCGTCCGACCTCGCGCAGGCCATGGACGTCCTGGAGGGGTACGACGCCCCGCCGGGCCAGCCCATGCCCCCCTTGCTGCAGGGCGTCGTCCGTGTCGCTGTCGAGGAACGGGCGGCGGCGGGCGCGGGCGGGGAGCATCTCGCGGACGACCTGGACGCGTGGGTGCGCTCCACGGCGCCACGGCTGGGCGTGGCGCCTGCCGCGGTCGACCAGTTCCGGGCGGACGCCTCCGCCGCCCATGCCGCGGCGGCCACCTGCACGCAGGTCGCCGCCGCGCCCCGGGTGCAGGTCGAGCTGCTGCCCGTGGCGCCCGGGCATCTGTTCACGTACCAGATCTGGGTGTGGAGCGAGGACGGCCGGCACGAGGTGGTGCTGACCGAGGACACCGAAGTCACCAGCCACCAGGTCGTGGAGGCGATCCGACGGGTTCTCCGTACGGAAGTGCGGGAGCATCCGGAAACGGCGCTCGTGGAGTTCTTCGTCGCGCATGCCTGGCTGCGGCTCGACGTGGACACGTGGGAGTTCCCGGGCGACGCCGACGACATCGGCTTCCACCCCGGCGTGACGCGGCGCGTGGTGCTGCGCAGTTCGGAGCGGACGAGGGAGACGTACGCGGGGTGGAAGCGCCGCAGCAGCGCCCTGGCGGCCTCGCCCCGGCTCCTGCTCGACGAGCGGTGTGCGAACCCGACCGTCGCCCTGGCCCGCCTGGAGGCGAGCCCGCAGGCGGGAATCGTCGTGGTGTGCTGCGACCGGCAGCAGCAGGGGCGGGTGCTGCGCCAGTGCATCCAGGCCGGGGTGCACACGGTGCTGTGGCACCGCGAGGACCACAGCGGGGAGACCGCCAGTGACCTGCTGGCGCTGGTGGAGGGCGTCGACCACGCCCATATCCCCGAGGCTGTCCGCCTGGAGCGGGCCAAGGCGCTGGCCGACCCGGACTGTGCCACGCACCGCGGGCGCCGCCTGTCGCTGCTGCACGACGGCCCCGACCACCGGCCACCGCCGCTCGCGCCGGACGCGTGGGCCCTCACCCAGCCATGAGCCCGCCGCGCAGTGAGACCGTTCCCGCCATCCCCGACAAGGAGACCGCGCCCGTGCCCGACCCGCACGCCACCGAGCCCGCCGACCTTGAGGGCAACAGCGCGCCCCCGGAGCACTGGTGGGCGTTCCGGGGTCCGGCCGAGCTGCCGGAGCCGCCGCCGTGGCGGCGCTTCCCCGCCTCACGCCGCCGCCCCCAGGCACAGCGCTACCTCATGAGCACCGACGAGATCTCCGTCGTCAACGCCGCGCTGCACCTGCGTCGACCGCTGCTCGTGACGGGGCGGCCGGGTACCGGCAAGAGCTCGCTGGCGCGGGCCCTCGCCGAGGACCTCGGACTCGGCGACGTACTGCGCTGGTCGGTCAACAGCCGCTCGACGCTCGCGGACGCCCTGTACCGGTACGACGCCGTGGGGCGGCTGCGCGAGGCCTCGCTGCAGCGGGAGCGGGAGCCGCTGCGCGGTCCCGCGCGCAGGCTGAGGAAGCGTACCGCCGGCAACAGCTCGGACATCGGGAACTATCTGCGCCTGGGCCCACTCGGCACGGCGCTCGCCGCCACCGGCCGGCCGCGTGTCCTGCTCGTCGACGAGCTCGACAAGTCCGACATCGACCTGCCCAACGACCTGCTGGTGGTGCTGGAGGAGGGCGAGTTCGAGATTCCCGAGCTGGCGCGGCTGCCCGAGCACCAGCAGACCGCGGACGTCCTGGTCACCGGCAGCCGGGAGCGCATCCGGGTGCAGCGCGGGGTGGTGTCCTGCGCGCACTTCCCCGTCGTGGTGATGACCAGCAACGGCGAGCGCGAGTTCCCGCCCGCCTTCCTGCGCCGGTGCGTACGGCTCGATCTGCGCGACCCGGACGAGGCGAAGCTGCGCGACATCGTCCGGCAGAACCTCGGCGAGGAGGCCCTCGCCGATTCCGACGACCTGATCGAGGCGTTCCTGCGCAAGGCCGCCGTGCAGAGCCTGGCCACGGACCAGCTGCTCGCGGCCATCCATCTCCGGGGCACCGGCGCCGACTTGAGCCGCGAGGAGCTGCTCGGCGCGGTCATGCACCGGCTGGACGAAGCGTTCCCCGCATGATCGAGCGGCTGCGGCGGGTCCTCGACGGGATGGGCTACGAGCTCGGCGGTCCCGAGCTCCTCGACATCCTGTGGCTGGCCCGTGCCATGGACGGCGGCGCGACGCGGGAGGGGGACGGCGCCCCGGCGCCCACCGGCGGGGGGCGGGGTGGGCAGCCGGGTCCGGAACCCATGGGCGGGGACGGCCCGTTGACCGCCGTACCGCCTTCCGAGCCCCTCGACTCCGCTCTCCCGGACCGCTCCCGGCAGCCCGCCGGGGGGCGGCCGGCGCGCTCGCACGCCCTGTTCACCGCCGACGGGGCCGAGGGCCCGGCGGCCGGCCCCCGCGCCCGCGCCGTCCGCGCCCCCGGCCCGCGCGCCCTGCCGGGCATGCAGGGCCTGGCCCGTGCGCTGCGCCCACTGCGCCGCCACCGCGACCACCGGCTCCGTACGGTCGCGGACATCGAGGCCACGGTGCGGGTCACCGCCGAGTCGGGGGTCCTCGATGTGATCGACCGGCCGGAGCAGGAGCTGCGGCACACGGCCGTGCTGCTCGTGGACGACGCGCCGTCGATGCGGGTGTGGCAGCCGCTGGTACGGGACGTACGGCGCCTGCTGGAACGTGGTGGTGTCTTCCGGTCGGTGCACGTCCACCGGTTCGACCTGCGCGAGGGGCACCGGCCGGCCACCACTCCGCGTACCGAATCGCCCCTCACCTTCCTGGTGACGGACGGCGTGGACGCCGCGTGGCGGGAGTCCGCGGCGGCGCGCTTCCTCACGGCGTGGGAACGGTGCGGCCCGTTGGTGGTCCTGTCGCCGCTGCCGCGCCGCCTGTGGCGCGGCACCGCGTTCGACGCGCGGCCCCACCTCCTGGTCGCCGGCCGCCCGTTCGCGCGCAACGGGGAACTGGGCGTGCTCGACCCCCTCGACGGCGCCACCGCCGAACGGCCCGCGGGCCGGCTGCCGGTGCCGGTGGCCGCGCTCTCGCCCGCCTCGCTGGGGACGTGGGCGCGGCTGCTGACCCGGCCGGGGGCGCCGCGGTTGCTGGACACCGTGCTGGTCGCCGACACGCCGCCCGTCACCGCCGCCGAGGGTGACACACCGCCGCGCACTCCGGAGCAGCTCCTCGAACGTTTCCGGGCGTCCTTCTCGCCGGACGCCTACCGGCTGGCCGTGCGGCTCTCCGCGATCAGGCCGCTGAGCGCCCCCGTCATCCAGCTGGTCCGCATCGCGACCCTGCCCGGTACCACATCGGCCGTCGTCGCGGAGGTGCTTCTGGGCGGGCTGCTCCAGCCGCTGGACGGCGGGGAGTCGCCGGGCCGCCTCCTGCCGAGGGTGGCGGGGGGCGACGCCGGTGACCTCCTGTACGACTTCAGGCCCGGCGTCCGTGAACTCCTGGCCGGGGGGCTCAGCACCGAGCAGTCGCTCGACGTGGTCGACGCGGTCGGCCAGGCCCTCGAACCGTATCTGGGCCGCATGCCCGACTTCGCCGCACTGCTCGCCGACCCGCACGGCAGCGCGCGGCTCACACAGGGGACGACGGCGTTCGCGGTGCTGGTGAGTCCCGTGCTGGACCGGCTGTACGGGGCGCCGGTGGACGTGGCCGGCGACACCGTCGCGACGCAGCGGCGCGGCGTCGCCGCCGCGCCGTTGCGGTTCACCGTGTTCGGGCCGGAGCTGGCGCGGCGGGGCGACGAGGCGGTGCCCATGGGGCCACTGCGGCAACGGGCCGTCCTGGTGGCGCTGCTGCTGCGGGAAGGCCGGCGGGCGACGCTCGAGGAGCTGATCGACGCGCTGTGGGGCGAGGACGCCCCGCCGTCCGCCTCCCCCACCGTGCAGGCCTACCTCTCCCGCCTGCGCCGTACCCTCGCACCCTCGGGGTTCGTCATCGACCGTACGCCGGGCGGCTACCGGCTGATGGCCGAACAGGCGGACGGTGCCGTCCCGTTGGACCTCACGGAGGCCGAGGGACTGCACGCGGCAGCACGGTCGGCGCAGTCGTCCGGCGATCTCGCGGGCGCCCGGCGCCTCCTCGGCGAGGCGGTGGAGCTGCTGCGGGGGCACCCCCTCGACGGCGTACCGGGCCCGTACGCCGAGACTCAGCGCACCCGCCTGGAGGAGTGGCGGCTCACGCTCGTCGAGTCCCGTATCGAACTCGACCTGACGCTCGAAGGCCACGCCGAGGTGATCCCGGAACTCACCGCCCTGACCGCCGCACATCCGCTGCGCGAGCAGTTCCGCGCCCTGCTGATGACGGCCTTCTACCAGGCCGGGCAGCAGGTCCGGGCATTGCAGGTGTACGCGGACACCCGCCGGCTCCTCCGCGACGAACTCGGCCTCGAACCGGGCCCCGAGCTCCGGCAACTGCACCAGCGCATCGTCGACGGCGTGCGCCCCGAGGACCTGCGGGTGAGCCGGCGTGCCCTGGTCACCCCACCACCCCCGGCGACCACACCGGCCGGGCCACCGTCCGAAGGGCTCCACTTCGGCGTGCTCGGCCCCGTACGGGCCTGGCGCGGCTCCGTAGCCCTCCCTTCGGGTTCACCACAGCAGCGGGCCCTGCTGGCCGTCCTGCTGCTGCGCGAGGGCCGAACGACCACCGCGGCCGAAATCATCGACGCCATCTGGGGCCGCGATGCCCCCTCCCAAGCCCTCGCGGCCGTGCGCACCTACGCCTCCCGGCTGCGCAAGGTCCTGGACCCGGGAGTCCTGGTCAGTGAATCCGGCGGGTACTTCATCCGTGTCGGCCACGACGCACTCGACCTCCACGTGGCGCATGCCCTCGCCTCACACGCGGAGGACGCCCGGGAGGCCGGTGATCCGCGGCGGGCGCGGGAGCTGCTCAACCAGTGCCTCGGCCTGTGGGACGGCGAGTCGCTCGCCGGCGTGCCCGGGCCGTACGCCGAGGCCCACCGCTCCCGCCTGGAGGAGTGGCGTCTCGAACTTCTGGAGACACGGCTCGACCTGGACCTTGAGGCGGGGGGACACGCCGAGGCGGTCTCCGAACTGACCGCGCTCACCGCCCGGCACCCGCTGCGCGAGCGCCTGCGCGAACTGCTGATGCTGGCGCTGTACCGCTCGGGCCGGCAGGCCGAGGCCCTCGCGGTGTACGCGGACACGCGCCGCCTGCTCGCCGACGAGCTCGGTGTCGACCCGCTCCCCGAACTGTCGGCGCTCCAGCAGCGCATCCTCCGGGCCGACGCGGATCTGATGACCACGACGGCGGCCGCACCGGAACGACCGGCCACCCCGGCTCGCCCGAGCCACCTTCCGGCGACGGTCCCCGACTTCACCGGCCGAAGCTCCTTCCTGCAAGAACTGGCCGACCGGTTGACGAGCGCCGCCGAGGCCGAGGGCTCCGTCGCGGCCATCTCCTCACTGGCGGGCATCGGCGGGGTCGGCAAGACGACCCTCGCCGTCCATGTCGCCCACCAGGTCCGCCCGCACTTCCCCGACGGCCAGTTGTACATGGATCTCCAGGGGGCCGGTCACCGGGCCGCGGAGCCGGAGACCGTCCTCGGCGCCTTCCTGCGAAGTCTGGGCACGCCCGACTCGGCCATCCCCGACACCCTCGAAGAGAGGTCGGCCCTCTACCGCGCGACCCTGCACGGTCGCCGCGTCCTGGTCGTGCTCGACAACGCCCGCAGCGCCGCCCAGGTCCGCCCGCTGCTGCCCGGCACGGCCGGCTGTGCCACCCTCATCACCAGCCGCGTCCGCATGGTCGATCTGGCCGGTGCTCATCTGATCGACCTCGATGTGATGTCCCCGGAGGAAGCCCTCCAGCTCTTCACCCGTATCGTCGGCGAGCAGCGGGTCGGGGCCGAGCGGGCGGCTGCCCTGGACGTGGTCGCGTCGTGCGGCTTCCTGCCGCTGGCCATCCGCATCGCGGCCTCGCGCCTGGCGGCGCGCCGCACCTGGACCGTCTCCGTACTGGCGGCCAAACTCGCGGACGAGCGCCGGAGGCTGGACGAACTCCAGGCCGGCGATCTGGCGGTCAAGGCCACCTTCGAACTCGGCTACGCCCAACTGGAACCCGTCCAGGCCCGCGCCTTCCGCCTCCTGGGCCTCGCCGACGGCCCGGACATCTCCCTGGCCGCCGCGGCCGCCGTCCTCGGTCTGTCCGACCACGAGGCCGAAGACCTGCTGGAGTCACTGGTCGACGCCAGCCTCCTGGAGTCGGCCGCACCAGGGCGCTACCGCTACCACGACCTCCTCCGCCTCTACGCGCGCGCGTGCGCCGAACGGGCCGACAACCCCCCGGGCGAAGGCGAGACGGCCCTCTCCCGCCTGCTCGACTTCTACCTGTCCACGGCGGCCGGGGTGTACGCGATCCAGCACCCGGGCGACCGGCTGGTCGACCACCTGGAGCCGACGACGCACCCGGGTCTGTCCTTCGCCGACGAGGGCGCGGCACTGGACTGGCTGTTCACCGAGGCCGACTGTCTGCTCGCCACGGTCCGTCGCGCCACGAGCCCCTCGTTCCTGCGCCGGGCGGTGGACACGTCGTGGGCATGTCTGGCGCTGGCCGAGTCGGGCGCCGCCTCGGCACCGTACGAGAGAGTGGTGAGAGGTCTGAGCGAGGCCGCCCTGCAGGCGGGGGACGCACAGGCCGAGGGCCGGGCCCTGCTGTGCCTGGCCCAGGCCGAGCTCGTCGCGGGACGGTTCCACGAGGCCGACACCGCGGCGACCGGTGCGGCGGAGGCGGCCCGGGTGTCCGGGGACGTGCCGGCCGCCGGCTGGTCGGCGGACCTCCGTGGCACGATCGCCCTCCACCACAACCGGGCGGAGGACGCCGAGGCGTACTACTCGGTCGCCCTCGACTCCTTCCGGGCCGACGGCGACCGTCCCGGTGAGGCGAGGGTGCTCTGCGACCTCTCCCGCGTCCATCTGGCGCGGGGCCGGACCTCCGAGGCGCTCCGCCTGGCCCGGCAGGGTGTCGCCCTCTACGACCTCCTCGGCACCTCCCTGCGCGGTGCGAACGCCCGCTACGCCCTGGGCCTCGCACTCACGCAGGCCGCTCGGTACGACGAGGCCACGACGGTCCTCCGGCAGGCCCGGGACATCTTCCACAACGGCCGCCAACGGATGTGGGAGGGGCTCTCCTTCTACCGTCTCGCCGAGGTCGACCTGGCCGCCCACCGCCCGGCGCAGGCCGCGGCCCATGCCGAGCAGGCGCTGTCCCTTCTCCGGGGGCTCGGCGGGGAGTGGCGGCGCGCCAACGTGGTCGTGGTCCTTGGACGCGCGCTCCACGCCCTCGGCCAGAACGACCGCGCCCGCGCCTGCTGGCAGGAGGCGCTGACCGTCTACGAGGAGCTGGGCTCCGCCGAGGCCGGCGAGCTGCGCGACCTGCTGGCGAATGCCGCGACCGGCTTCCGGAGCACCTAGCACGTAGCCCACGCGGGTCGCCCGTATGCGGTGTTTACGGCGTATGCGGGTCTCTCGCTCGATCCGGTTCGGCTCGCCTCGGCCACGAGACAGCCCATTGTCCATCGCCGTCATGGAGCTCAATGGACAACCTGATCACCGCCCTCACCCCCGGCGCCCTGGACGCCCACCTGTCCGACGGGCTGTTCTGGGGAGCGCTGCTGGGCGGCTTTGCCGTGCCTTCGTGATCACGACGCCGCTGAACAAGTGGATGAGCGACCGCGGCAAAGGGCACGCCGTCGTCCACGCCTGCCACTGACGTCGGACGTCCCGCCGCGGTACGGGTGGCGAAGGCCGGGGGAACAGCGGCGTATTGAGCGCGCCCGGCGAATGCACCACGTGGGTGACGGGCGGACGGGAGAGGCGTGGGAAAGGGGAGTACCCACTCCTTTCCACTCTCAACGTATAGCGCACCGGGGGGCTTGCGGCAAGACCCGGTTCGTGGCGCAGAATCTCCGGCCTGAGCCAGGACCAATGGACATGGGGGAGTCACGACATGCGTGTGTTGTTGTCGACGTACGGGTCGCGCGGGGACGTCGAACCACTGGTGGGGCTCGCGGTGCGGTTGCGGGCACTCGGCGCGGAGGTGCGGGTGTGCGCGCCGCCCGACGAGGACTTCGCGCAGCGGCTGACCGGTGTCGGTGTGCCGCTCGTGCCCTTCGGCCGGTCGGCGCGCGCGCTGACGACCGCGGCGCCGCCGCCGTCGTCCCTGCCCCGGTACGCGGCCGAGTTGATCGCCGGTCAGTTGGACGCGGTCACCGCGGCGGCCGAGGGATGCGACGTGCTGGTGGCGGCCGGTGTGATGCCGGCCGCGGCCGGCGCGCGGTCGGTGGCCGAGAAGCTGGGCATCCGTTATGTGTACGCGACCTTCCAGCAGCTCACCCTGCCGTCGCCGCACCACCCGCCGTTGGCGTATCCGGGCCGGCCGTTCCCGCCGGGGGTGACCGACAACCGGAGGCTGTGGGACCTGGACGCCCACAGCATCGACGTGCTGTTCGGTGAGGCGCTCAACACCGCCCGGGCGTCCATCGGTCTGCCACCGGTGCACAACGTGCGCGACTACGTCATGGGCGACCGGCCGTGGCTGGCGACGGACCCGGCCCTGGACCCGTGGCAGGAGACGCCGGACCTCGACGTCGTACAGACCGGAGCGTGGATCCTGCCGGACGAGCGCCCGCTCCCGGCCGAGTTGTCGGCGTTCCTGGACGCCGGCGCACCACCGGTGTACGCGGGCTTCGGCAGCATGCCCATGCGTGCCGCGAAGGACGTCGCCCAGGTGACCGTCGAGGCGATCCGCGCACAGGGCCGCCGGGCACTGGTCGGGCGCGGCTGGGCGGACCTGGGCCCGATCGACGACCGGGACGACTGCTTCGTCGTCGGCGAGGTCAACCACCAGGCACTGTTCGGCCGGGTGGCCGCCGTCGTCCACCACGGTGGTGCCGGTACGACGACGGCCGCCGCCCGCGCCGGCGCGCCCCAGGTGGTGGTGCCCCAGGCGGTGGACCAGCCGTACTGGGCCGGCCGGGTGGCCGAACTGGGCATCGGCACGGCACACGACGGTCCGACCCCGACCACCGAGTCCCTGTCCGCCGCACTCACGTCGGCCCTGACGCCCGGAACCCGGGACCGGGCGAGGGCCGTGGCCGGCACGATCCGCGCCGACGGCGCGGCGGTGGCGGCGAGGCTGCTGCTCGACACGGTCGGCCGGGAACGGCCGCCGGTGTCCGCGTGAACCACCCGGAATCGTCGAGCCGGGACCCGGAACACCAGAACCCGCACACCAGTGGCGACCTGAACCGACAACGGCCGCGGGCCCGACACCTTGCTGCGCGCGCCATGGTCGCGAGCGACCTCAGATCGGAGCCGATGACATGAACACCCTGACCACCAGCGCGTTCGACCTTCCCGACCACCTCTCCCCCAAGGCCGACCCGGCGCTGATCGCCGGCGACGAGCAGCACTTCGCGGCCGTCGCGGAGAGCCTCGAGCAGGCGATCGCCGAACTGTCCGATCGCCTCGATGCCGAGCGCATGGCACCCGGCGGCATCGGCCGGGAGGCGATGGAGCGGGACGTGGAGATCCACCGGCTGACCGGTCGCCTGCGCGCGTTGCGCCGTTTCGGTCTGGACCTGTGCCTCGGACACATGGTCGGCGCGGACGACCCCGAGCCCGTGTACGTCGGACGACTTGGCCTCACCGACAGCGCGGGGCGCCGGCTGCTGCTCGACTGGCGCTCCCCCGCGGCCGAGCCGTTCTTCGCGGCGACCCACGCCAGCCCGATGGGTCTGGCGAGCCGCCGCCGATACCGCTGGACCGGCGGCCGGGTCAGCGACTACTGGGACGAGGTGTTCACCGCCGACGGGCTCGAAGGGCATGCCGCGCTCGACGACCAGTCCGCCTTCATCGCCAGTCTGGGCAGCAACTGGTCCGCCCGGATGCGAGACGTGCTCGCCACCGTCCAGGCCGACCAGGACGCCATCATCCGGGCGGGATCCCGCGGCGCTCTCGTCGTCGACGGCGGTCCGGGTACGGGGAAGACGGTCGTCGCTCTGCACCGCTCCGCGTACCTCCTCCACTCCGACCCCCGCCTCGGGCACCGTCGGGGCGGCGTGCTGTTCGTCGGCCCGCACCGGCCCTACCTGGACTACGTCGCCGACGTCCTGCCCAGCCTCGGAGAGGAGGGCGTGCAGACGTGCATCCTGCGGGACCTCGTCGCCGAGGGAGCCGGAGCGGCGGTCGAGACCGACCCGGACGTGGCCCGCCTGAAGTCGTCCGTGACCATGGTGAAGGCGATCGAGACGGCCGTCCGGTTCTACGAAGAGCCGCCCACCGAGGGGATGACGGTCACCACCGACTGGGCGGACATCCACCTGGGCGCCGATGACTGGGCCGAGGCGTTCGAAGCACCGGAACCGGGGACTCCGCACAACGAGGCGCGCGACCAGATCTGGGAGGAACTGGTCACGATCCTGATGGGCAAGCTCGACGGCGACGTACCGCCCGATCTCTTCCGAACGTCGCTGCTGCAGGACGAAGAGCTGACCCGGACCCTCCACCGCGCGTGGCCGCTGCTCGAAGCGGCCGACCTCGTCGGAGATCTGTGGTCGGTACCCGCCTACCTGCGGAAGTGCGCTCCCTGGCTCGGCCCCGATGACGTGCGGAAGCTGCGGCGCGCGGACGCCCAGGCCTGGACGGTGTCCGACCTGCCGCTCCTGGACGCGGCACGGCAGCGGCTCGGCGACCCGGAGGCGTCACGGCGCAAGCGCCGGCACGACGCCGCTCTCGCCGCCGAACGCGAGCGCATGGCCGGCGTCATCGACAACGTACTGGCGGCCGATGACGACGGTGAAGGAGCGGTGACGATGCTGCGCGGACAGGACCTGCGGGACAGCCTGATCGACGAGTCCGCGCTGCCCGGCGCCGACCCGGACCGGCTCGCCGGCCCGTTCGCGCACATCGTCGTGGACGAGGCTCAGGAACTGACCGACGCGGAGTGGCAGATGCTGCTGCTGCGCTGTCCGTCCCGCAGCTTCACCATCATCGGGGACCGAGCCCAGGCCAGGCACGGATTCAGGGAGTCGTGGCGGGAACGGCTCGGGCGGATCGGGCTCGACCGGATCACCGTGGCCTCCCTGAGCATCAACTACCGGACACCGGAGCAGGTCATGGCGGAAGCCGAGCCGGCCATCCGCGCGGTGCTCCCGGACGCCAATGTGCCGGTCTCCATCCGCAGCGGTGACGTCCCCGTCGTACACGGATCCGTTTCGGACCTCGGCTCGATCCTCGGCACCTGGCGCGCCGCGCACGCCGACGGGATCGCCTGCGTCATCGGCGATCCGACGTTCCGGGCGACGTCCCGCGTCCGGTCGCTGACCCCCGAGCTGGCGAAGGGGCTCGAGTTCGACCTGGTCGTCCTCATCGACCCGGAGGCGTTCGGCACGGGTGTCGAAGGAGCGGTGGACCGCTATGTCGCGATGACCCGAGCGACCAGGCAACTCGTCATCCTCACATCCGGATGATCAGGAGCGTTGTTGCTGCGGCAGCGAGCGCCGTGCACGGACGGGAGAAAGGAAGGCGGGCAGGAACGCCGTAGCCAGGAAGGCACCACCCACCCACAGGGTGGTACGCACGGTGGTCAGTTCGCCGATCAGGCCGGCCACGGCGGCACCGATGGCGAGTGCGCCGGTGAGCAGGAAGCGGAAGGTGGCGTTCATCCGGCCGAGGAGGTGGTCCGGAGTCATGTGCTGGCGCAGGCTCACACCGAGTACGTTGTCCATGCCCGTCTTGAACAGGGCCGGCAGCCAGCCCGTCCCCGCCAGCCACAGCCAGGGACCGTGGTCGACGAGCGGTACGAGCAGTCCCGCGGGCGCCAGGCACAGGCCGACGATGCCGAGAGCACGACCGTGGCCGAGGCGCGTGGCAACGGGGCGGGCCCAGCGGGCGCCGAGGAGGAGGCCGGCTCCACCCGCAGCCCAGAAGAGGCCCAGTACGCCGGCCGGGTAGTGGAGTTGGCGGACGAACAGCACGGGAAGCATGGTGTTGATGATCTGGGAGCCGAGGTTGCTGAGGGCCGCGGTGACGGCGAGGGCCTTGAGCTCCCGGTTGCCGAAGACGTGTCGTAGTCCCTCGGCGATCTGAGCCGACAACCGGGCGGGCTTTCCGAGGAGAGCCGGGGTCGGTACGGGTGTGCGGTGCACGGCGGTGAGCCGCAGAGCGGAGGCCAGACAGGCCGCCGCCGCGCACGCCACGGCCACGGGCGCCGTGAGCAGTTGGACGAGCCCTCCGCCCGCGCCCCGTCCGGCGACATTGCCGGCGGCGATGAGGCTCACCACCGCGGCGTTCGCCCGTACGAGGCCGTCGCGGCCGACCAGGTGCGGCAGTACGCTCTGCGAGCCGACGTCGAAGAACACGGTGGCGCAGCCGGTCAGCAGCACGACCACGTAAAGGTGGCCGAGCGTGAGGGTGTCCAGCCACCAGCTTCAGGGGGATCGAGGCGAACAACGCGGCTCTGGTCAGATCCGCGGTGATCAGCACGCCGCGATGGCGCATCCGGTCCACCCAGGCCCCGGCCGGGAGGCCGGGGCCAGGAAGGCGGCGGTGCTCAGCGCGGCGAGTGCGCCGACCTGGCCGGGAGTGGCGTCGAGCGCGGACACGGCTATGAGCGGGACGGCGACGTACCCGGTGTTGGTGCCGAACTGGCTGAGGAGGGTCGCGGTGAACAACGTACGGAAGTCGCGTATGCGCCAGAGGGAGTCGGGTTGTTGGGATTCTTCCGCCCGCGACCGGCGGGCGTGTCGGCACCAGCGGTGTCGCATCGCGCTCACTTCCCCGGAGCCTCGAGCGCCGGTGTGCCGGCCCGGTGCGAGGGCGACGGCGGACGTTTGCGCCATCGCGTCGCCGCGACGCCGGCGAGCACGACGGCCGCCCCCACGATGACCCGCGGCCCGAGCTCCTCGTCGAGGACGATCGCCCCCAGCCCCACCGAGACGACCGGCAGGAGGTACCCGACGGTGGCCGTGCTGGTGGCTCCCTCGTCCGCGATGAGCCGGTAGCTGAGGTAGAAGGTGAATCCGGTGCTGCAGATCCCGAGGACGGCGACGGCCATTACGCCCCGCACGTCGAGGTCGACGGGCGTCACGCCGTCGACCAGCACGGCGGGCGCGGCGAGTGCCGTGGCGGCGACGAGCTGCGCGGCCGAGAGAGCAAGGGGGTCGGTGCCGCGCCGGTCAGCCCGCTCCCCATGTAGGCGAAGCCGACGGCATAGCTCGCCGACGCGCCGAGCAGGGCCAACGCGCCGCCGCCCAGGAGTCCGGTGGTCTGGGCATACGGGTCGACCTCAGGATGACCGACCCTCAGGACCCGCTGCCCGAGGTGACGGAAGGCCGGGCCGACCTTGCCGTGGTGGTCCGGCCACGCGGCCGGCTCCACGAGGGCATTCACTTCGTCCATCTGCTCGACGACCCCTACCGCGCCATCCTGCCCACAGGGCACCGGCTCGCCGCGAAACGCGTGCTGGACCTGACCGACCTCGCCGGCGAGCCGTGGGTCCGCGGCGACGGGCCCGGCCCCTGCCTGGACGCCGTGGTCGAAGGCTGCGCCGCGGCGGGCTTCAGCCCGGACTTCGTGGTGGAGAGCGAGGACTACGCGACGGCACAGGGCTTCGTGGCCGCCGGCCTCGGCATCAGCCTCATCCCGGCCATGGGGCTGACGAACCGTCACCCGGGTGTCGTCGTACGCAAGGTGCGCAAGCCGGAACCGATCAGGGTGATTCACGCGGCGGTGCGGGAGACGTCCCTGGACAGGCCCGCGCTCCGCGGACTGCTCGCCGCACTCGGGGACGTGCCCATGCGCAGCCGGCCTCGCACATCCGGACTCGGCCCCGATGCGCGAACCGCTCCGGCGTAGGCTTCGCTCAGCACGGACGCGGCAGGGGGCGGAGCACATGACGGCTGAGAGAGCACCAAGGTGGGGGTCGACCCTCGATTCTGTCGTGGTGTACGCGCAGGGCGCGGTCTGCCGCCGCCTGGCCCGGGGCAGTGTGCCGCCGGACGGCCGGGTGCGGGTGACGGGACTGCCCCGCTCGGTGGACCCCGGCTCACTGCGTGCCCGGGTCCTGAGCGCCCCCGGGGTGCGCGTCACCGAGGCCCGAGTGGATGTCGAGGCCGAGCCGCTCGACACCGGCACGCCCGACGCGTTGCGGCGCGAGGTCGAGCGGCTGAGCGACGAGTACGCGGCGGCGCAGGGACGCCGGGACCGGCAGCTGGGCCTGATCGAGGAGGTCCGGGCCCTGCGTCCGGTCCCGTCGGCCCGCAAGCGCGAGGACCCGCACCGCCGCACCCCGGTCGACGCGTGGCTGGAGCTCGCCGACTTCGTCGACGAGCGGCTGACGGGACTGCACACGCGCCTCGTCGAGCTGGAGGAGGCGCTGCGCCGCGTCGAGCACGAGTTCACCGTCGCCACGGACAGGCTCTCCCGCGCCTCCACCGACGCACCGTCGGCGCACGTGGACACCACGGTCTCCGCGGTGCTGACCCTCGACGGCACCGGTGACGCGGAGACGGTGGTGGAGGGGGAGGTGGAGCTGGAGCTGGAGTACGGGGTGCCGGGCGCCGTCTGGGTGCCTGCGTACCGTCTCACCCACCGTCAGGGTGACGACACCGGCCATCTGGTGCTGCGCGCCTCGGTCGCGCAGCGCACCGGCGAGGACTGGAGCGGCGTACGCATCGGCCTGGCGACCGCCGACCTGCGGCGCCGCACCGACCTGCCGAGGCTCCGCTCCCTCCGGATCGGACGCCGACAGCCCGCCCCCGCGCCTTCCGGCTGGCGCGAGCCCCCGGCCGGGCTCGCCGACCTGTTCACCGGGTACGACGCCGCCGGCCCTCGCCCTGCCGCGACGGCCGCACCGGTGGCTGTCGGGGCCGGCTCCGCGTCCGGTCCCCTTCCGCCACCGCCGCCGGCACCACTCGGCTACGGCGGGCCGGCCACCGCACACCCGGTGCCCGGCGGCGCGGACGGAGCCGCCCCGGACGACCGCGCGCAGCCGGTTCGGTCACGACCGGGCGGCAGGCCGCGTACCGGCGGCAGGTCCTTCGCGGGGTCTCCCGGCGCCATGGCGCCCGCCGCTCCTGGCCGGGCCGCGCCGCCACCGCCACCGTCTTCGTCACCGCCACCGTCTTCGTCACCGGCACCGGCACCGGCGGTCGGCCCGCCGCAGCCGAGCGGCGCCGAGCTCGACTACGCCGCCCTCGTCCTGTGCGGCCCCGACGAGCAGGGCGGCCGCAGAGGAAGGCTGTTCCCCGGCTCTCCCTTCGACGCGGTGGCGGCCGAGTACCGCCGCCGCGCCGAAGCGGTGGCCGCGCTGCCGCTGCCCGGACACGCCGTGCGGCCCCGCGAGTCGGCGGGCTCCTTCGACCACCGCTTCGATGCCACCGCCCGCGCCGACATCCCGTCGGACGGCACCTGGCACACCATCAGCGTCGGCGAGATCCCGGTGGGGCTGCGCACCGAGTACCTCTGCGTGCCGTCCATGGAGCAGACCGTGTACGCGACGCTGGTGCTCTCCAACGCCACCGACCAGGCTCTGCTGGCCGGCCCGGTGGAGGTCACCGTCGACGACGACTTCCTGCTGACCGCCGCACTGCCCACGCTGGCCCCCGGCGGTGTCCGCCGGGTGGGGCTCGGGCCGGCCGAGGGCGTCCGGGTGACCCGCCGTACGAACCTGCGGGAGTCGGCCTCGGGCCTGCGCGGCAACACCACCGTGCTCGACCACCGCGTCCACGTGGAGCTGGCCAACCGGCTCGCGAGGCCCGTCACCGTCGAAGTCCACGAGCGGGTGCCGGTCACCTCCGAACCGGACGTCCGCATCGAGGAGCGGGCCGACTGGACGGCACCCGAGGACGGTGCCGGCCCCGAGGACCATGCCCCCGGCACCCGCGTCTGGCGGGTGAACCTGCCCGCCGGCGGCACCGCCGCCCTCGACGGCGGCTACGAGATCCGCATCCCGGCCGGCAAGGCCCTGGTCGGCGGCAACCGCAGGAGCTGACGCACGCCATGTCCACGGCACCCAAGCCGATCGCCCTTCCCCCGATCGCCCTCCCCGTCACCGCCGTCACCTGCCTGGAGGATCGCGCCCACGTCGAGCGCGCCGTCGTACTGGACCTGGAGGCCGGGGTCCAGCGGCTGCGTCTCGGGCCGGTCAGTGCGCTGGCCGTCGACCGTACGCTCCATGCCGAGCTGACCGCCGATCACTCCGCGTCCGTGCTGGACGTACGGATCGTCCGCACCTGGACCCCGCGCGGGCCGCTGCCGTCCGCCGAGGACGACTCCGCCCTGCGCCTCCGCGTGCACGCCCTCGAAGAGGAGCGGCTGGCCCTGGGGCAGCGGCGCGATCGCCTGCAGGCCCGCCTCGGCCTGCTCGGCCGCCTCGCCACCGATCTGCTGCGGGAGATCGGCGAAGGCGCCGGCTCCGGGGAGACCGAAGGGCCCCGCTGGGCCCGCGAACTGGACCGGGTGGACGACGAGCGCGATGCGTACGGCGAGCGGCTCCGCGCCGTGGAGGCCCGGCTGGCCGCCCTCGCCGTCGAGCTCGGGGAGGCTCAGCGCGCCATGGACCTCACCGAGGAGGAGCCCGCCGAGCTGGTCGCCCATATCGAGCTGACCGTGCGGGCCGCGGTCGCCGGGCCGGTTCGGCTGCGCCTGAGCCACCTCACCCCGTGTGCGCTGTGGCGGCCCGCCTACCGGGCCGTGCTCGACGGGGACTCCCTGACGCTGGAGACCGACGCGATGGTCTGGCAACGCACCGGCGAGGACTGGTCGGACGTACGGCTGACGCTGTCGACGGCCCGGTCGGCGACGGCCACCGAGCCACCGCGGCTGACCGAGGACCGGCTGACGCTCAAGGACCGCACTGCCGCCGAGCGCCGCACGGTCGACGTCGAGCTGCGCGAGGAGGAGATCGGGGACCTCGGCCCCGCCCCGGTGCTCGGCCTGCCGGGGGTGGACGACGGCGGAGAGGCGCGCGTGCTGCACTCCCCCGCGCCGGTGTCCGTGCCCGGAGACGGCCGCGCCCACCGGGTGCCGCTCTCCGCCTTCACCACGGCCGCGAGCAGCGAGTACGCCTGCTCACCCGAGCTGTCCCCGCTGGTCACCCAGGTGGTGCGGTTCGACAACCGGTCCGGCCACGCGCTGCTCGCCGGCCCTGTGGACCTGGTCCGCGGCAGCGGATTCAGCGGCCGCGGCACGCTGGACTTCACCGTTCCCGGCGCCTCCGTCGAGCTCGCCTTCGGCAGCTGCGACGACCACCGGGTGGTCCGGCACGCCGAGGAGTCCCGCGATTCCTCCGGGCTCACGCAGCGGACCGTGGTCACTCGCACGGTCCGGCTGCATCTGTCCCGGTTCTCCGCCCCCGGGGAGCACGACGAACGGGTGGTCGTCCTCCGGGAGCGCATCCCGGTCTCCGAGGTCTCGGCGGTGGAGGTACGCCTGCGCAAGGAAGCCTGCTCCCCGGCACCGGACGTGGTCGACGAGGAAGGCATCGCCCGCTGGGAGGTCCCCCTCCCGCCCGGCGGCCGCCGGGCGGTCACCCTGGTCTACGAACTGTCGGCGAGCTCCAAGGTCTCCGGAATCTGAGCCCCGTGGTCCGCTGATCGTGTGCTGGTGGATGGCCGGGTCCGTCGGGTGACGGGCCCGGCCTTCGCGGTCGCCGGGTCGGTCAGACGCGGTCGGCCGCAATCAGGAGGTACTGGAAGGAGCCGTCCCTGTAGGAGTTGATGAACGCCTCCTCGATGCCGGTGACCAGGGAAGACGTGGCCCGCAGCTCCCAGTAGGGCAGGGTCGCGGCCGTCAGGTCGACGACTGCCTGCGGTACGAGACGGTTGTCGGCCATGGCGCGCAGGTACTCCCGACGGGAGTGGATGTTGCACTCGAAGTGCGCGTTGATCTGGGAGACCCACTTCGAGGGCTGGCCATAACGCGGGTTCCAGCAGCCGGTGATGGTCACATAGCGGCCGCCGACCGCGAGGATGCGGGAGTGCTCGGCGAAGAGGTCGTGCAGGTCGACGTACATGCTCGACTCGTTGTTCCACGAGGCCGCGGCCTGGCCGGTCTCGAAGGGCGTGGCGAGCATGTTGCATACGCGGGCGCGGACATGGTCCGCGATGCCCAGTTCGTGGGCGCGCCGGTTGGCGAAGTCGGCCTGCTTGGCCGAGAGGGTGACGCCCTCGACCTTGCATCCGAATCGCTGGTGGGCCATGACCATGGAACCGCCGCGGCCGCAGCCGGCGTCCACGAGCGTGTCGTCACGCCCGATGGAGCCGAGGTGGCCCAGGAGGACTTCGGCCTGTGCCGACTCCAGGCGGTGGAGCTCGGCGATCAGCTTCTTCTCGTACTCGCTGTCCTCGGGGTCCCCGAGGGAGGCGTGGTCGACGTCGCCGATGCCGTAGTGGTGGTGGTACAGCCCGTCGACGTCACCGAGACGCAGGTTCACGGGCCTGGCCTCCTGGTCCCAGTAGCGGGCGATGTCACCCTGGTAGGGCGACGCCGGGGCGGGGAGGAACGCGGAGGTGCCGTTGACGGTGTTGAGTTCGGTGCTGGTCACAGATAATTCCTTCTCACCAGAAATCGGGCAGGCTGTATCGGTAGGTGTTGGTCTGGTGCCAGTAGTGGTTGCCGTCGACCCACACGGCCACTCCGCGCAGGAAGCGCAGCACGCTCGGGACGGGGCAGGCGGCGGCCAGGGCGGCGGCCTCGGCTTCGAAGGCGTGCATGAGGTCGTTGTGGACCTCGACGGCCTTCAGGTAGGCGTCCCGTTCTGAGCGGTCCTCGCGTTCGGCGATCACCACGGGCAGGTTCAGGTGCCGGCCGGGGCTGTCGAGCTCCTTGGTGTACGAGTACAGGTCGTTGACGATGGTGGTGGCGTTTCCGGCGAGCGCGATGACCCGCTGCATGGCGGGCTGGGCGTGCAGGTCGGCCGGCAGTTCGTACCCTCCGACGGCGTCGGTGATGGTGGGGCAGGGGCGGAAGTTGTTGAACTGGCGCATCGCCAGGTACTCCCACACCTCGGGGACGTGATCCGTCTCGGCCCACGCGGCCTCGGCGAGGTAGCCCATGTGCAGACGGGCCATGTCGTGCCGGAACCGGTCGGCCTGGGAGGGGGTGGCCAGCTCGGCGAAGTACTCCATGGCGGACCGGTAGGCGCGCCGGGGGGCGTCCGAGTGGAGCGACTCCGCCCACTCCGGCTCGTACTCCTTCGTCGTGTGCAGCGGGTCGAGAGCCGTGTGGGCCAGCAGGAGACGACCACCGAGACCGATGGGTGAACCGCCGTGGTCCTCGCAGTAGCAGTCGTCGACCGCGTTCTCGGCGACCATCAGCCGCGCGGCCATCATCAGGTGCTCGATGGTGGGGGCGTCCGGGTGGCAGGCGACCATGTAGCGGCCGACGGAGAAGCCGTCGAACTGGTCCTCCCACTCGGGGGGGTACGCCTGGACCTCGTCCACCGCCCATGCCTTGATCCTGCGGCTGACCTCCGCGACCCGCACGGCGTCGGGCTCCGGCACCGGGTGGTGGTAGAGGCCCGGGATCGGTTCGCCCTCCGCCGCCTCGGGAGCCGGAGGCCCCGGTGGCTCCTCGCGCGGGGCGAGGTGCAGGCCCGCCGTGCCCAGACCGCTGGGGCCGCGGAGGATCCTGTCCAGCGCGGGATTCGGCTGAACCGCTGTGGCAATGCACTCCGGCTCGTGCTGAGCGGGTACGGATACGGGTACGGAGGCCGGGCCGGGCAGGGTGGGTGGTGCGTCGGCGGTGTGAGCCTGTTCGAGGACGTGGTTGGCGAAGCGGGCCGCAGCGGCAAGCAGGCTCGACTGCAGAGGGGAGAGCCCAGGATCGGGCATCCGTAACTCCTTGGTGAGGTGGGGGGCTGCCCCGGGTCCGGGCATGCTGGGACGGACCCGGGAGGGTCAGGAGCCGTCGTGGCCGTCGAACGGCGCCCCTAGTCTGGCCTTCGAGCGATCTGCACGTTTTCCAACACGCCGAGCGCGTCGGGCACCAGGATGGCGGCGGAGTAGTACGTGGTGACCAGGTACGAGATGATCGCCTGCTCGCTGATGCCCATGAAGCGCACCGACAGGCCCGGCTCGTACTCCTCCGGCAGGCCGGTCTGACGCAGACCGATGACGCCCTGGTTGTCCTCGCCCGTTCGCATGGCGAGGATCGAGCTGGTGTTCTCCTTGCTGATGGGGATCTTGTTGCAGGGCAGGATCGGAACCCCGCGCCAGGCCGGGACGTGCTGCCCCCCGACGTCGACGTGATCCGGGTAGATCCCGCGGGCGTTCCACTCCCGCCCGATCGCCGCGATCGCCCTGGGGTGGGCGAGGAACAGCTTGGTGCCGCGGCGGCGGCAGAGCAGCTCGTCGAGGTCGTCCGGGGTGGGCGGGCCGGAGTGGGGCTGGATCCGCTGCTTGAAGGCGGCGTTGTGGAGCAGACCGAACTCCCGGTTGTTGATCAGTTCATGTTCCTGGCGCTCGCGCAGCGCCTCGATGGTGAGCCTGAGCTGCTCCTCTGTCTGGTTCATCGGTCCGTTGTAGAGGTCGGCGACCCTCGTGTGGACCCGCAGAACGGTCTGCGCGACGGAGAGTTCGTACTCGCGCGGGTTGAGTTCGTAGTCGACGAAGGCGCCCGGCAGCTCGACTTCACCGGTGTGGCCGGCCGACATCGCGATCTCGGCCTCGCCGTGACGGTTCTGCCGCTGATGGGGCAGCGAGCTGAACCGCTCAATGTGGGCCTGAAGGCTGGGCGCCGCGGACAGCACGGCGGCGAAGTCGGCGCGGGAGAGGGTGAGCAGGGTGCCGGCGGTCTCGGCGGTGGCGGTGCAGTCCCATGTGGCGTCGGCGTCCAGGAGGGCGTTCTCACCGAACCGGTCGCCGTCGGCAAGTACGGCGACGGTGACCTCGTCGCCGTACTTGCCGACGGAGGTCTGGTTGATCCGGCCGTGGGCGATCAGGTGGATCCGCTCGACGGGGGTGCCTCGCTCGGCCAGCACCTCACCGGCCCGGAAGTCGCGCTGGACGCACCGGTCGGCGATCGCGGTCAGCACCTCCACGTCGTCGAAGCCGCGCAGCAGGGCCAGTTCGCCGAGCTCACGGGGGATCACCCGGACGTCGGCGCCGTCCTGGACGAACTCGATGTGCCCGTCGCCGACGGTGTAGGTCAGCCGGCGGTTCACCCGGTAGGTGCCGCCCTTGGTCTCCACCCAAGGCAGCATCCGCAGCAGCCAGCGAGAGGTGATCTCCTGCATCTGCGGGGCGGACTTGGTCGTGGTGGCAAGGTTGCGGGCAGCCGCGGTGCTCAGGCTGGACTGCTGGGGCGGCTCGGTCGGTACTGCCGGGCTGGTCTCAACGGTCATCGGGCGAGCTCTCCTTGGCAATGGTGGTGATCGGCGTGCGCGCGCCGACCCGTGAAAGAGGAGAAAGAGAAGTGATCCGTGGGATCCGTCCAGATCCCCGGGAACACTAACGGCCGGTACGCCCCGCTCGCCCGATGAGGCCGTTGGCATTACCTCGATGCAGTGATCTTGGTTCACACGGGTTTATCCGACCGACCGACGACATCCGGACAGAGCACCCGCCGCCCTCTCCCTGCACGGGCGCACGTGAGGTGACCACCCATCAGCCGGCAGCTGGAGGTCACCGGCACCTTCCGGTACGCCCATAGGACCCGGGCGGTGTGGCCAGGGCGGGAGCCCACAAGAGGGGGCCGCGCCACGGCCGCCCAGCGGGAACAGGCCGGCAACAACTGACCGCCGGCGAGGGCCGTGAGGAAGCACTTCAAACGGACGGCGGCCACCCGGGGCACCGGCCGGGTCGTCCCGCACCGCCCCGGACGCGGCCAGGCCGGACTACGAACGCGTGATCGCTTGCTCGAGCAGGCCCTGAAGAGCGCGCTGCTGCTCAGGGGTAAGGCCGGCCAGCGGTGAGTCCTGGGCGAGGAGTTCGAGGAGCCGTTCTCGGAGGGCGCTGCCCGCTGCGGTGAGGACGAGGTGCTTCGCGCGCCGGTCGGTGGGGTGCGCGCGGCGCTCGACCAGGCCCTGCTTCTCCAGTTTGTCGACGACGAAGGTGGCGTTGGAGGGCTCGCAGCTCATGCGTTCGGCGAGCTCTCGCATGGTCATCGGCCCGGTCATCTCCCGCAGCGCGGTCGCCTGGGCCGGGGTGAGGCCCAGGGCGACGGCGCGTTCGCGTACGTGGTCGGCGATCTGCTGGGCCAGTCCGTTCACCAGCCCGCACAGCTCCCGCTCGGCGATGGCGTGCGAGTCCGAGGGCGTCGTCATGCACCCACCCTAGCAAGTCCATCAAGCCAATATATTTCAAGCTTGCATAGTTCTGGCTTGATGCTTATTGTGGTGAACGTCGCCTCCACGAGGACATGCGACGACCCGACACCGAAGAAGGAGAGACGGACCATGACGTACTCCGCGACAGACCGGGATGAGCGACTGCGGCGGCCTGCGGGTATCCGTTCGATGCAACTGGGCGACACGAGGATGTCCTATGTGCCGGACGGGGCGGTGCAGCTCAGGCCGCGCCACCTGCTCCCCGACACCACTGGCGACGTGTGGGCCGCCCACCCCGAGTTCCTGGACGACTCCGGCTTCCTCGTGGCGAGCATCGGCAGCCTGCTGGTGGAGAACGCCGGCCGCGCCCTGCTGATCGACGCGGGGTTCGGGCCCCGGTCACTGCCGGCCGATCCGGACGGCCCGCGCGGCGCGATCCACGGGGGCGCGCTCATGGACAGTCTGGCCGAACTGGGCCGCCGACCGGAGCAGATCGAGGCAGTGGCCTTCACCCACCTGCACCCCGATCACATCGGCTGGGCCCTCGCGTTCCCCCAGGCCGACTACCTTGTGTCCGAGCCGGAGTGGGCCCAGCGCGACGTCCTGGCAGCGGACAGCATGACCAAGGAGGTAGCCGGCCTGGCGCCGCGCGTCCGTACGGTGACGGACGGGCAGGAGATCTTCCCGGGTGTACGCATGCGGATCACCGCCGGTCATACGGCCGGGCATGCCGAGTACACCATCACCTCAGGGGGCCGACGGCTGATCGCGTTCGGCGACGCGCTGCACTCGCCGCTCCAGATCGACCACCCCGAATGGTCCTCGGCCTTCGATCACGATCCCGCCCGGTCCGCCGACCACCGCCACCAACTGGTCGCCGAGTTGGAAGAGCCCCACACGATCGGCTTCGGTATCCACTTCGCCGACGTGGTGTTCGGGCACGTTCGGCGGGACGACGACGGCCCCGCCTGGCGCCCCCTGGATGCCTGACCCGCCTGGGGCGACAGCCGGCTGAGGGCGTACCGGCGAAGTGAATCCACCACCCTGAACGCTTCGCCGATCGGCACGATGTCCTGGTTCGGGTATCCGTCCTGCTGCCTGCCGGCGAGGACGAACCCCTCGCCCTGTCCGTGGGCTCCCAGCTCACACAAGCCGCCTGCCCCGGACTCAGCCGTACCGATCACGACGTCAGAGCCACATGACGGACCGTCACGCAAGGTCGCGGCTACCGCCTGCTCGCGGCTACCGCGACGGTGCCGCTGAGGGCGGCGAGTGCCACACACAACGGCGAGTACAGGAAAGTGTTCAGCCGCTGGAATTCGATGGCGGCTCCGGAGTTCATGAAGTATCCACCCAGGCCGCGGGTGAGCAGAACCACCGCCAGGCCGTACATGCCCACCAACCTCAGCCATGCCGGGCCTATCCCCGGGATGGACTCATTGACCATGAGGGTGAGCACAGCGCCACCGATCAGTGCCAGCCCCACCAGCACGGTGCTCGGTACCGGCGGCATCACGCCGTCGTCGCTGCCACCAATCGTCTTGGTGAATGTCATCACGTCTTTGAACGGCCAAGGTGAGAACACCCAGATGAAGTGCAACACCCCGATTGCCGTCAGGGCGATCGCCAAGGCCATGGGGGCCACGGTGCGGACCATATCCTGTTCCTCCAACTCAATGACAGAGCGTGAGCGAAACCAGTACGGCGACAGCACTGCCACCTCCACACGCAGTGGGCCGGACACTCATCTCTCGCGTCGCGCCACGCTGCAACGCGGCGCATTCATTGCTGAGGGAAGAGAACGCACGGGCCGCCTTCGCGTGCATGATGTTACGCGGCGGGGGTGAGGGACCCGCGGGCGCGGGGTGCCAAGTGGCTCCCATCGCTGTCCGGCAGCAAGTCGATGGGCGACCGGGCGAGTTGACGCCAACCGGCGGGGCCGGCTGCGGCGGGGCCTCTTCGGGGCTGTTGCTCACAGGGCAAAGCCGCGCGGGACGGCCGCCGCCAACTCACCACCGGCCGGCCCCCCATCGGCGCCGACGAGCGACTGGGACGCCACCGCTGGGTCGTGGAGCGAACAGTGCCCTGACCGGCCGGCTGCCACCACCGCCTCGCTCTATGACGCCGTTTGCAGCGCCTCACTCCTCGGGCAGCTGGGAGGCGCTGCCCTCCAACGGGACGCGAATCCTCTCCCCCGAACGATCGATGTGGCCAGCCGGATCACGCCGCAGGCGAACTGGACGGTTTCGCGCAGTGTCGCGCTGCGGCGGAGGGCCGGCCCAGGGCCGGTGTGCCTTGAGCGCAGCGGCCGGGTGGGCGGCGTGGCGGTGCCCACCCGGCGGCCGTGCCTCAGAGCCGGGTCTCGGGGCTGTCCAGGTCCGGCAGGTCGGTGGTGGGGATCGGCTCCCTGACGTCGACGGCGTTGGCTCCGATCTCGACGGTCATACGGTCCAGACCCATGTGGAGCGGGCCGGCGTAACCGGCCTTTCGCGTACGGGACATGATGACGTCGTCGCCTGCCTTGCCGTGCAGGCCCTTCTTGGCGATGTGCGAGAAGACGGCGACCTGCGGTCGGGCCTCGGAGAACACCCGCGCGGCCTGCTCCGGGGTGGTGAGTTTCTCCTCGACGGCCTTGAGCTTGCCCGACCTGGTCAGCTCCTCGTCGAAGGCGATGACGTTGTGAATGAGGACGTCCACGCCCTTGCCGTGCTCGACGACGTTCCGGTGGTAGGTGGTGTCCCCGGAGAGCAGCACGGACTTGCCCGCGTGATCGAAGCGGTAGCCGTAGGCAGGGTTGCCGTCCTTGTGCTCGACCGTGAAGGCGGTGACCTTGATGCCGCCCTTGTCGTACACGACCCCGGGCCGTATCTCGTGGACGCGGATGTCCAGGTATTCCTCCTTGAAGAGGTCGTTCGAGCGGTGCTCCAGGTCATGGGCGTACATCGCCCGCATGCCGGTGACCATCCCCGCGGTCCCCGGAGGCCCCCAGATCTCCAGTCGCTCGGTCCGCCCGAGCATGAACCACGGGTTGAGCCAGAGGGTCGGCAGGTCCTCGTAGTGGTCGTTGTGGAGGTGGGTCAGGAAGACCTTGGTGACGCCCTTCGGGTTGACCCGCGACTCGTACATGTTCTGGGTCGCCCCGCGCCCCACGTCGAAGAGCAGCCGCCGGCCTCCGGCCTCGACGAGGGTGGACATGCCCTTGCGCGTGGTCGACATCTCCGGTCCCCCGGTGCCGAGGAGGTAGACCTTCACGACCGGGGGCTTCCCCTGTGCCGCGGTTGCCCGGGCGGCCGGTACGGGCTGCTCCTTGGAGCCGTTCGACGTACAGCCAAGGAGGCCCAGGGACAGGGCTGCCGCTCCTCCGAGCAGAGGGCGCCGGGCGATCGCGGAGTGGGGGGCGGATCCGGAACCGACGGTCGTGGGTTCCGCCTTCTTGGTACTGCGCAGGAAGCTCATGATCGTTCCTTGGGGAGGCAGGTGAGCGGCGGCGGGGGGCGGCTCAAGTAGAGCAATGTGCGATTCCGGGGGACATCAACGGTTCGTACGAGACCGGGGACCGAATCCCGACCGCTCGTCGTCGGTTCCCACAGCGACGTCGTACGTCGGTCGTCAGCTTCGGCCGGCCGAGCACCGGGGACTGTCGAGGGCAGGGCGAGCACCCGGGCCGCTGCGCTCGTGCGCTGAAGTACGGCTGGGCTCAGGCCGCTTTCATGGCCCGGCCCTTCAGGTAGGAGGAGACGGCACCGTGGCGGCGCGTGTTCGGCCTCAACTGACCGCAGTGGCCCTTACGCCGCGCACCCGTCGCCGTACGAAGGCGGTCAAGCGTCCTTCCGCCCCAGTGTTCCAGCGCCCCACATCGCGCACCCGGCAGGCAAGGACGACGTCCCACTCCGCCCCGCCGGGTCCTGTCCGGGCCATGTGTGCGGCGCCGAAACGGCTGGTTTCGCGCCGGCAGAGATCAGCCGGCTGTGAACGGTTCCGTTGCAGTGTCGGCTTCCTGGGTGGCTGCCCAGGAGGCGAGGAGGCGGAGGCGCTCCTCGGAGGTGGAGCCTGGTTCGGCGGTGTAGATGGTGAGGGTGAGCCCGGGTTCGGCGGCCATTTCCAGGCCCTCGAAGGCGAGGGTGAGTTCACCGACGGCCGAGTGGTGGAAGCGTTTCGTGCCGGTGCCGTGATGGCGGACGTCGTGGGCGCCCCAGCGGGTGCGGAACTCATTGCTGCGGGTGGACAGCTCCCCGACCAGGTCGTGCAGGTCCTTGTCGTGAGGGTTACGGCCGGCCTCGGTGCGCAGGATGGCGACGGCGACGTCGGCGAAGGTCTCCCAGTCGGGGTAGAAACGGCGCGAGGCAGGGTCGAGGAAGTTGAAACGGGCAAGGTTCGCCTGATGGGAGGGCGTGGCGTAGACATCGTGGTAAAAGGCGCGGGCCAGCTGGTTGGCGGCGAGGATGTCCATGCGTCCGTTGCGGACGAAGGCCGGTCCGGCGGTGATGGCGTCCAGGGTCCATTGCAGGCTGCGGTGTGGCTTCCATTGCCGAGTGGTGCGGCGCCGGGGGTGGGTGAGGGCGCCGGAGCCGTCGGCGGCCTGGGCCAGATTCAGCAGGTGGGCGCGTTCGGCGTCGTCGAGCTGGAGGGCGCGGGCGACGGCTTCGAGGACGGCCGGGGAGACTCCGGCGAGGTTGCCGCGCTCCAACTTGGCGTAGTACTCCACGCTCATGTCGGCGAGCGCGGCGACCTCGCTCCTGCGCAGGCCGGGCACACGCCGCCGGCTGCCGGACGGTAGCCCCGCCTTCTCCGGGGTGATCTTTGCACGCCGCGAGGTGAGGAACTCGCGGGCCTCTTCACGGTTGTCCACGTCATCGACCGTACGCCCTGTGCCGGGGCGTGGGGGTGTACTGCCAGTACACCCCTCGCCAGTGACTCGCTGCCCGCGCGAGATGCCGGTTACCTGGAAGCCGTAGCCCCAGCCATCCGGCCGCCGAACGCGACCGGCCCCCACAGGTAAGGAGCAGCCCCTATGCGTCGTGTCGTGATGTACGTCCCCGGCGACTTCCGGGTGGAGGAGCGCGAGGACCCGAGGATCCTGCGACCGAAGGACGCCGTCATCCGGCTGCGGCGACCTGCGTGTGCGGCTCGGACCTGTGGCCCTGTCGCGGAGCCGAGCCCATCGACGGCCCCTCCCCGATCGGCCATGAGTATGGGGGCGCCGTGGAGGAGTTCGGTTGTCGGCGCGGGCCCCCGCCTGGGGCTCGCGGCCGCCCGCCGCTTCGGAACCGCGGGCCACGGCGTCGCGCCCCTCTCCCGTTCCGCCGGGAAGCGGGAGGCCGACGACCTCGACGCGCCGCTGTGCTTCGCGGTCAAAGTCCCGGTCACGTGCGTGAACGCGGTCCTGCCCAGGATGGGGCGCTCGGGCGCGGCACCCTGCTGTTCGTCAACGGCGGCAGCGCGGTGCGCCCGCACCCCAGCGCGCTGGCCCCTCGATCACGCCAGCTGTTCACCCCCGGAGCGATCCGCCCTGACGCCGAGCACAGCAGTCCCGCCGTTCGGGCCGAGCGCCTGTACGCCCCGCACACCGAGCGCACCGGCTTCCGGCACCACGCCGAACCGCTGCCGGAGTGACGCCCATTGGATGCCCCTCATGAAATCCGCACTCCGCCGAGCCCTGGTCCGCACCGCCCCGGCAGCCGTTCTGCTGCTGGCCGTGACCGCCTGCTCGAACGACTCACCACACGGCGCTTCGCCGTTCACGCCACCCTCCTCGTCGGCGGGGCGGCAGGAGACACCCGCATCCGCCATCCCGTCCGGCTCCGACAGGAACACCCCCATGGACATCCGGGTCACCCTCGACGGCCGCCCCGTCGACGCCACCCTGAACGACAGCCCTGCCGCCCGCGACCTCGCCTCTCTGCTCCCGCTCACCCTGGACCTGGAGGACTTCCACGGCACGGAGAGGATCGGCTACCCGCCACGCAAGCTGAGCACCGCGGGTGCGCCCGAACCCACCGCGCCGAGGGCCGGCGACCTCGCCTACTACGCGCCCTGGGGCAACCTCGCCCTCTTCTACCGCGGCGGTCCCGCCGCCTCCGCCGACCTTCTCGTCCTCGGCCACATCGACGCCGACACCGACCAGCTCGCCGGGGCCGACCGCATCACCATTGAAGCCGCCTCCTGACCCCGCCCACCCCTCACACGGAAAGACGTCTTCGCATGCCTTCCGTATCCGGGACCGGCCCCGGCAGGCTGCCCTTCGTCCTCCGGGTGCTCGCCACCGGCACGTTCCTGATGGGAACAACCGAGTTCGTCATCGCCGGAATCCTGCCCGAGATGGCCTCTGACCTCGGCGTCAGCGTCTCCCCCGCCGGCCTGCTGATCACCGCCTTCGCCCTCGGCATGATCGTCGGCGGACCGACCATGGCCCTTGCCACCCTGCGCCTGCCCCAGCGCCACACCCTGATCGGCGCCTTGGCCGTCTTCGGGCCCGGCCACGTCGTCGCCGCGCTCAGCACCTCCTTCACCGTCGTCCTCGCCGCCCGCGTCGTCACCCAGCACACCGACGCCACCGGGCAGCGGAAGGTGGCCGGCACGCCGATGACGTCCACGCGCTGACGCCCTGTTCCGCATCGCACACCTCTCGTTGGGAGAGACCGTCATGAACCCCACGTACGACTTCACCGGGCAGGTCGCCTTCGTCACCGGTGCCGGCTCCGGGATGGGCCTGGCCACCGCCCGCGCCTTCGCCCGGGCCGGGGCCGCGGTCGGCCTCGCCGACATCGACGAGAACGCCGTGAGCGTGGCCGGCAGACAGCTCACCGACGAAGGCCACCAGGCCCTCGCTCTGGTCTGCGACGTCACCGACGAGGACCAGGTCGCCGCCGCGGTGGACCGTACCGTCGCCACCTTCGGCCGGCTCGACATGGCCTACAACAACGCGGGCATCCAGATCCCGCCCGCCGACGCTGCCGATGAACCGGCGGAGCAGTTCGACCGCGTCCATGCCATCAATCTGCGAGGGATCTGGGCGAGCATGAAGCACGAACTGCGCCACATGCGCGCCCAGCGCAGCGGCGCCATCGTCAACTGTTCCTCACTCGGCGGGCTCGTCGGACTGCCCGGTCGTGCCTCCTACCATTCCTCCAAGCACGGCGTGATCGGCCTGACCACCAGCGCCGCCCTCGAGTACGCCCCGCGCGGCATCCGCATCAACGCCGTCTGTCCCGGCACCATCGACACCCCCATGGTCAGCGACATGATCGCCAAGGGAGAACTGGACCGCGCCGAGGCCGAGGCCAACCAGCCCATCAACCGGCTCGGCACCGCCGACGAGATCGCCCAGGCCGTCCTGTGGCTGTGCAGCCCAGGAGCAGGCTTCGTCGTCGGCGTCGCACTCCCCGTCGACGGCGGCTACACCGCCCGCTGACCACCCCCGCGCCCGTCGACACCAGCGCCGGCGCCCTGGTGCACGGCCTGCACACCCTCGGCGCCAAGAAGATCGCGCTCGTCGCCCCGTACATGCGGCCGCTGACGAAGACGGTGGTGGATACCTGACCCACGAGGGCATCGACGTGCTCGACTACGAAGCCCTCGAAATCCCCGACACCCTCGCCGTCGCCGCGCACGACCCCGCCGCACTGACCGGCATCGCCCTCGGTCTGAAGTACACCGACGCGGACGCCGTCGTCCTGTCCGCCTGCGTCCAGATGCCCTCCCTCGGCGCGATCGAGGAGGCCGAACAACTCCTGGGCGGACCGATCGTCTCCGCGGCCGTGTGCACCGCGCACCAGATGCTGCGCACCCTCGGCCTGCCGGCCATCCCCCCCGGGGGGGGGCCACCTGCTGTCGGGCGCGTACGCCGGCACGCCCCTGCCTTCACGGGAGACCACCGCCGCATGACCTGCCCGACCGGCTGCTCGGTAGGATCGCCACCGCACACGACGGAAGTCGATCATGTCGGACAGCCCCATCAGGCCCAGCTCCTTGATCAACACGGTCTACGGAGCCTTCCTGCGCCGTGCCGGGGGACGGATCTCCATCGCCGACCTGATCGTCCTGATGGGCGAGCTCGACGTGGACGGTCCGGCGGTACGCTCGGCGATCTCCCGGCTGAAGAAGCGGGGCATCATCGAACCCGAGCGACGCGACGGCGCCAACGGCCATCGCCTGAGCCCGGCCGTCCACCCCGTCTACGACGAGGGCGATCGCCGCATCTTCGGCAGGCGGTGTCATCGGCCAAGCGGCCTCGCCGTCACCGTTCACCAACGTGCCCTCCGTACACCAGGAAACGCGAAGCACACCATCCCAAGCGCCGGGATCAGCGGGCCCACCGCAGGCGCCGTGGCAGCGCCGGCGGCAGGCCCACAGCGTTCGACAGACTGCTGCGAACCATCAACGCGCTCAAGGGCTTCCGGACCTGTGGCGACACGGCTCGACAAGCGGGCCAACGTCTTTCACGGCACCGTGGTCGTCGCAGCACCACGCCCGGCGAGACTCCGGCCCACCCAGGAGCCTGTCGTACCCGGCCTCACCGGACGAGTCCGATGGCCTCAATCTCGATCATCCACTCGGGGTCGGCGAGTGAGGAGACCTCCACGAACGACTCCGCGAGGTGGGGCTTGTCCGGGAAGTGTTCCGCGCGCAGCTCGGCGAAGACGTTCTGCTGCGCGATGTCGGTGACGAACACCGTCGCCTTGACCACGTCAGCGAGGCTGGAGCCCGCGTTCGTCAGGACCGTCGACAGATTCGCGAGGGCCTGACGGGCTTGCGCCTCGAAGTCCCCGGCGCCGACCGTGGCCCCCTGGGCATCAATCGGCGCCTGCCCCGAGGTGAAGACCAGGTTCCCGACCCGGATGCCGAGCGAGATACCGGCCGACTCGTACCAGTCGGGATCCGCGGAGACGCGCACACGCTCGGCGGCAGGCTGTGTAAAGGACATGCTGCTGACTCTCCCTCAAACGACACACGGGGCCGGGGAACGGCGATCGCCCCCGACATGATCCACATACGACAGCCACCAGATCCCGAGATCCATTCCCGACGGCTCGCACGTGCCGGTGGTCGGGGTCCCGCACCGTTCCCGTTCGTGACCCCCGGCAGCGAACAGGACGGGCGCCGCTCCGCCGAGAACACCGCGATGGTGGCGAAGAAGCCGGCCGGGCAGCCGTTTCATGAAGCGCCCATGTCGGACAAGCGACAAGAGTTCCGGTGAGGTTTAGGAAAAGTTAAGTAAACAATTCTGTCGGGGTGTTGCGGAAGACGACGCGACCCATTGACGAGTTCTGGGAGGGCGGCCAATGTCAAGAGCGATAACCCGCCCAGTCCATGACCGCGACAGGTGGAATCCCCATGAGAAGAATTCGCCACCGTCTTGCCTCGGCCTTTGCTGCGCTGGCCGCTGGTGCAGCCATGTCCGTATGGCCGGCCGCCGAACCGGCGCAGGCGTTTCCCGCGACCCCCAAGCAGACGGTGCTGAACTATCTGCGTTCCATTTCCGGGAATCACATCGTCTCCGGCCAGCACAACAAGGAGCCCGCCTCCTCGCCCGGGCAGTACACGCAACAGGTGAAGGACGTCACCGGGCAGTACCCCGGTCTGTGGGGCGGGGACCTGATGTTCGCCGCCGCGGACGTGGCCAACCGCCAGCGCGTGGTGGACCAGGCGAAGACCGAGTGGGCGAACGGCTCGCTGACCACCCTGACCTGGCATGTCTGCCCGCCGACCGGCGGAAGCAGCTGCGCGTTCGAGGGCGGTGTGAAGTCGAACCTGTCGGACGCGCAGTTCTCGCAGATCCTCACCGAAGGCAGCACGCTGAACAACGCGTGGAAGCGGCGCCTCGACGAGGCCGTCCCCTACCTGCGACAGCTGAAGGACGCGGGCGTTCCTGTCCTCTTCCGTCCGTTGCACGAGATGAACGAATCATGGAACTGGTGGGGTAACCGGCCCGGAGCGAACGGCAGTGCGCGCCTCTACCAGATCACCCGGGACCATCTCGCCGGAACCAGAGGACTGGACAATCTGATCTGGGTGTGGAACGTGCAGGACAATCCGGCCGGTGGGTGGAGTAACTACTACCCTGGCGCTCCATACGTGGACGTCGTCTCGTTGGACGTCTGGTACAAGAGCCACCCCAGCCCCGCCGACTACCAGCAGATGCGGAACATCGCTGGGTCCAAGCCCATGGCCCTCGCGGAGATGGGCAAGATGCCGACCGCTTCGCTGCTGGAGAGTCAGCCTCGGTGGACGTGGTTCATGATGTGGTCCGAGCATCTGCGCGGAAACAACACCAACGCCGAAATACAGGCGGCGTACTTCCACCCCCGCGTACTGAACCAGGGCGAGGTCACTCTCTCTTCCGGCAGGGCCGTCGGAGCGATCACGGGGTCCGGCGCGAAGCGCGCGGACATGCGGGCTTCGGGCACCGCCAACGACACCGCCGTGCAGTTGTACACCTGCGCCACAGGGGTCGCCCAGACCTGGACCGTCGCGGGCGACGGCACGGCGTCCGCCGACGGCACACGGCTCCAGATCCGCAATCGCACCGGTGGTTAGCAGTTGCGGTCCGGGGTCGGCCAGGCACACGGCTTCGGCGCCCAGTTCGACGCGCGAGAGGGCGAACTCCCTGGCGTGGGCGGGAGACCGCACCTCGTGGGGGACTCCGGTGGGCGTGGGCCGTATGACGGACGGCCGTACAGGGGTGAGGTCGACGACGTCGACGAGAAGCGCGGCGTCGACGTGCTTGTCGGTCAGGCCGCAGCGCAGCACGTTGTCGGAGTTGGCCGTGATCTCCACACCCGTCTCCCGCAGATAGGCATGCGGCACGCCCGCCCCCGGATACAGCGCCTCGCCGCGTCGAGGCGGACACGGTTGAGCAGCAGTGCCGCGGGCAGGCCCGGGGGCACCGGGGAAGTCGTCCGCCACAGCGGCGTACGAGGCGGCGGCGGTGCCCCACGGGTTCCGGCCCTGGAACGCGGTCAGGCGGGGCAGGGCGGCGGACACGGCCCGTACGAGACGCTCCGGGGCGCCGAGGGCCGCGCGGGGACCGGTCCGGCGGTTCGCCGTCAGTCGGTGGTGTCCCGCGGGGGCGCGCTGCTGCCGCGCGGCAGCAGTACGGGGGTCGCCACTGGGCCGGACGACGGGTTGCGGCGGTGGACGACGTCGAACAGCCGACGGGTCACGTCGGCGCCGAAGCCGAACACGTCGTGGCTCATGGCCGACAGGGTCGGGTGCGTGAGCTGGCACAACTGCGAGTCGTCCCAGGCGATCAGGCTTATGTCCCTCGGTACGCTCAGGCCCATCTCGGCGGCCACCGACAGACCCGCGACCGCCATGATGTCGTTGTCGTAGACGATCGCCGTGGGTCGTTGTGGGGAGGTGAGCAGCGAGCGGGTGGCCCGGGCGCCCTGCTCACCGGAGTAGTCGGTGGTGACGCTGCGGGCCGGATCCAGCCCGAGCTCCGCCACGATCGCGTTCAGCGCTTCGGTACGGATCATGGTGTGCCCGAGCGCCGCATGGCCGCCCACCCGTGCTATCCGCCGGTGCCCGAGGGCGGCGAGGTAGCGGACCGCCTCGTGCACGGCGGCCGCGTCGTCGGTCCACACCGAGGTGAAGCAGCCGGTCAGGGACGGATGGCCGACCGCGACGGCCGGCAGCCCGATCGCCGCCAG
Source organism: Streptomyces sp. CB03238 (assembly GCF_002099185.1). Taxonomy (NCBI): domain Bacteria; kingdom Bacillati; phylum Actinomycetota; class Actinomycetes; order Kitasatosporales; family Streptomycetaceae; genus Streptomyces; species Streptomyces sp. CB03238. Next base: position 124,791 of record NZ_NBCN01000003.1, read on the forward strand.
TTCGGTGATCCGGGGATCGTTCCGCTGGATGTCGACCAGAATGGAGCCCGCTGTCCGGCGCGCCTGCCACCACGCGCGGTGGACGGCGATCTCCTGCCTCGTGTCCCGTACGAGGTGCAGCAGCAGCGAGCACTCGTGCTCTTCCAGGACGGACTCGACCCCGGAGATGAACTCCATGTAGAACGGCTCGAGTCCGAGCTGCCGCGCGGGGCGGGCGACGACCAGGCCGACGGTGTCCGCCGCGCCGGTCGCCGAGCCGGACAGCTTCTTCGCGGCCTGGTTCGGCACCCAGCCCAGCTCGGCGACCGCCGCCATGATGCGTTCACGCGTGGCCTCCGAGACACCGGGGCGGTTGTTGAAGGCCAGGGACACCGCACCTCGGGACACCCCAGCCCGGGCCGCCACATCTCTGATCGTGACGCGCCCGGACCGGCGTGCCCGGGCCTCACTCACCGATGGCTCCGCGGCCGTTGACGCAGAACAGTGCCGCGCGGGCGGCCTCCGCGCCGGGCCGGGACCAGCCGGTGACCCGCCAGGTGGCGCTCTCGTCGGGCAGCAGCGTCACCCGCCCGTGGTCGGTGCGGGCGTCGGCGTCCAGCCGGTCGGCCTGGAGCAGAAGGTCCCGTACGACGCCGGCGGCGGTGACCGCGACCGTCGCGCCGCCCTCGCCGTCCTCGGTCACGCGGACGTCGTAGGAGGCGACCGGGTAGGCGAACTCACGGTCCGCGCCGGCGAAGTGCACCGCCCGCAAGCTGTCCGCGTCGGCGTCGGCGACCAGGAACTCCCGGCGCGCGTCGCCGAACTCCGTGACCGAGTCCGGGAGCCGCTCCAGTGCCACACTGCGCCCCGCGGCCTTGAGCGCCACCTCGGCGCGGGCCAGCACCGTGCCGTCCGCGCCCACCCGGCGGACCGTGACGGTGGTGTCCCAGGTCGCCGCGGCCTGGTTGCAGCCCGCGAGCACCAGGTCGCCGTCGCGGTCCTGGATGGTCAGCAGCCGGTCGGCGTACAGCCGGCGCATCTCGAAGTAGAGCGGCTTGAGCCGGGCGTCGCCGTCGATCGCCGCCCAGGACGTGACCGGCCAGCAGTCGTTGAGCTGCCACAGCACCGTGCCGGCGCAGCGCGGCCAGTGGGAGCGCCAGTGCTCGACACCGGCGGCGACGGCACGCGCCTGGTTGAGCTGGGTCAGGTAGTGCCAGGTGTCGAAGTCGCCGGGCGCCGCGAAGTGCGGGGCGAGTCCCCGGTTCAGCTTGCCGTTGCCGTCCTCCGCCTTCTGGTGGTGCAGCATGCCGGGGGAGTCGGCGGCCAGCGGGCGTTCGGACAGGGCGCGTTCCAGCGTGGCGTACGCGGGCGGTGCCTGCCAGCCGAACTCGGCGACGAAGCGCGGCACCGTGGCGAGGTAGTCGCCGTGGTCACGGCGGTTCCACACCTCCCACGAATGCGCGGTGCCGTGGTCGGGGTCGTTCGGCGGGTGGTCCCATGACCCCGACCAGGGGCTGCCCGCCCAGTACGGGCGGGTCGGGTCCGTCTGCGCCACGACGCGGGGCAGCAGGCCCAGGTAGTAGCCCTCGCCCCAGGAGTCGCCGGCGAGCGCCTGCTCCCACTCCCAGTCGGCGAAGCCCCACAGGTTCTCGTTGTTGCCGTTCCACAGGACCAGCGACGGGTGGGACATCAGCCGGGCCACGTTCTCCCGGGCCTCGGCCTCGATCTCCGAGCGCAGCGGCTGCTCCTCCGGGTAGGCGGCGCAGGCGAACAGGAAGTCCTGCCAGGCCATCAGGCCCAGCTCGTCGCAGGCCTCGTAGAACGCACGGTCCTCGTAGATGCCGCCGCCCCACACCCGCACCAGGTCCACGCCCGCCTCGGCGGCCTGGGTGAGGCGGGCGCGGTAGCGGTCGGCCGTGACCCGGGTGGGGAAGGTGTCGTCGGGGATCCAGTTCACCCCCCGGGCGAAGACCGGGACGCCGTTGACGACCAGGGTGAAGGCGCTTCCGTACGCGTCGGCGGATGTGTCGAGCTCGATCGTACGGAAGCCGATGCGCCGCTCCCAGGTGTCGAGGGCCCTGCCGCCGTCCTCGTCGCTCAGCATGACCGTGCACCCGTACAGCGACTGGTCGCCGTAGCCGCGCGGCCACCACAGCGCCGCGTCCGGGACCCGGACGGTCACCGTGGCGGTGTCCGCCCCGGGTGCGACGGTGACGTCCGAGGAGGCGTCGCCGACAGCGGCCACCAGCCGCAGTGACCGGTCCCGACCGGTCGCCGTACGGTCCAGGTCTACGAGGATCTCGACGACGCCGGTCCCGTCGCCGGCGACGGTGACCTGCGGACGGACCGTGGCCAGGCGGGCCGTGGACCACTGCTCGAGCCGCGCCTCGCGCCACACACCGGCCGTCACCAGCGTCGGGCCCCAGTCCCAGCCGAACGAACAGGCCATCTTGCGGACGTAGTTGAACGGCTCAGGGTAGGAGTTGGGCCGCTCCCCCAGCGCCGCCCGGACCGCCTCGGCCTCGGTGTAGGCGGAGGTGAAGGCGACATCGAGCGGCGCCGGTCCGTCCGCCAGCAGATCGGTGACGTCGAACCGGTAGGAGCGGTGCATGTTGCGGGTACGGCCCAGCAGCCGGCCGGCGACGTGGATGGCGGCGACCGTATCGAGACCGTCGAAGACCAGGTCAGCCCGCTCGAAGGTGCCATCGCGCTGGGGCAGTTGGGCCGCGTACGTCCAGTCGGCACGGCCCACCCAGCCGGCCTCCGTCTCGTTGCGGTCGAGATACGGGTCGGCCAGCAGGCCCGCCGCCATCAGGTCGGTGTGGACGCAGCCGGGCACCTGGGCCGGTACGGCGGTCCCGGCCAGCCCCGGGGGCGCGTCCTCGGGGGTGCCACGGTCGGTGTTCAGGCGCAGCGTCCAACCCTGGGAGAGCGGCGTGCGGACCTTCATGCGGACTCCTTGTGGGACGTGGTGCGGGGCGCGGTGGGCGGGCGGGTCATTTGGTGGAACCGGCCGCGAAGCCGCTGTAGATGAAGCGCTGCAGCGCCAGGAAGACGATCAGGGTGGGCACGATCACCAGGATCGTGCCGGCGGAGATGGTCTCCCAGTGGGCGCCGAAGGGTCCTTTGAACCGGAACAGGGCGGTGGAGATGGTGCCGAGTTCGGGGTCGGGCATGTAGAGGAAGGGCACGTAGAAGTCGTTGTAGATCGCGATGCCCTTGACGATGACGACGGTGGCGATGGCCGGCCGCAGCATCGGAAGGATGATCTTCCGGTAGATCGTCCAGGAGTTGGCGCCGTCGATGCGTGCGGCCTCGTCCAGGGAGATGGGGATGGACCGGATGAACTGCAGGAAGATGTAGATGGAGACGATGTCGGTGCCGGTGTAGAGCAGGATCGGCGCCCAGCGGCTGTTGAAGGCGCCCAGATCGTCGATCACCTGGAAGGTGGCGACCTGGGTGGTGACGCCGGGCACCAGCGTGGCCAGCAGGAAGAGACCCATCACCGGTTTCTTGAGACGGAACTGGAAGCGGTCGATGGCGTAGGCGGTCATCGAGCCGATCAGTACGGTCCCGGCGGTGGAGACCACGAGGATCAGCGTCGTGTTGCCGAACGCCCTCAGCATCGCGCCCTGTTCGAAGGCGGTGGCGTAGTTGGCGAAGTTGAACCAGTCGCCGGGCAGGGACAGCGGCCCGCCGTTCGCCACCTCCGACTCGGTCTTGAGCGAGGTCAGCAGCACGACGACGAGGGGCACCACGACCACGGCCGAAGCCAGCAGCAGGGACACATACGTGAGGGCGACGGCACTCCGGGAAAGCGTGGTGCGGTCTGTACGGATTCGGCGCCGGACGGGGGTGGGGGTGTCGGTGGTCACGAGAGCTCCACCCTCTCCTCGGGGACCAGCCGGCGCTGGACCCAGGTGATCAGCAGAATCAGGATCAGCAGAACGACGGCCGAGGCCGAGGCCAGGCCGACCTTGTCGAACTGGAACGCGAGTTTGACCGTCTGGATGACGAACGTCTCCGTGCCGTTGGCGCCTCCCGTCATGATGTACGGGATCTCGAAGACGGCCAGTGAGCCGGACACGGCGAGAACGAAGCTCAGGCTGATGATCGGCTTGATACTGGGCGCGATGATGTGCCGGAACTGCTGCCAGCGGTTCGCACCGTCCAGCTCCGCCGCCTCGTACAGGTGCGGGGGAATCGACTGGATCGCGCCGAGGAACAGCACCATGTTCAGGCCCATGAAGCGCCATACCGACACCCCGGCGAGTGAGGGGTTGGCCAGGTCCGGATCGCCCAGCCACAGGTGCTCGCCCTCCACGCCGACCAGGCGCAGCAGTGTGTCGAGGGTGCCGTCGGGCTGGAAGAAGTACAGGAACACGAATCCGACGGCCACCCCGTTGATCAGGTAGGGGAAGAACAGCAGACCCTTGAACAGGTTGCGGAACCGGGTGTTGAGGCTGAGCACCGTCGCGAAGTACAGGGCCACCGCGATCTGGACGAACGAGGCCGCCAGGTAGAAGCCGCTGACGAGGAACACCTCGAACCGTGCGGGCCGCGTGAGCAGGTCGGTGTAGTTCTCCCCGCCCACGGAGGAGCATGTGGGGCTGATGCCGTCCCAGTCCGTGAAGCTGTAGCCGATCATGTCGGCCACCGGGACGTATGTGAACATCACCATCAGCGTCAGAGGTGCGGCAAGGTACAGCCAGGGGGTCAGGGCGGCGCCACGGCGCCGTTTGCCGGCGCGGGGCTGACCGGCGGCGGCCTCGGGAGGGGGAGCGCTTCGCCGGCCGGCGGCCGGCGCTGCGGCGCGGGTCTTCTGGGCAGCGGTCATCTCGTGGTTCCTCGTGGTGGGTTCCCGGGTCGGGCGTGCTTCGGGGCGGCGGCACGGCGAGCGGGTCGCGCGCTGCAGCGCGGCCAGGGAGGGCACGCCGATTGCGATCGCGGTGTCACCGTGCCGCGCGACGGTCAGCCGCCGAGGGTCTGATGCGCCTCGGCCCACTTGCCGTTCAGCTCGCCGAAGTAGCTGTCCATGTTCCCGTCGGCCGCACCGCGGGCGACGTCCACCAGCTTCTGCCGGTAGTCCTGCGCCGTGATGCCGATCTCCGACGCCTTGTTGATCGCGTTGACCTGGACGATGTTCTTCTGGTGCTGCGGAATCAGCGTGACATCGTTGTCGACGAATGCTTTGAGCGTGTCGGGCAGCGGGGCACCCTTCACCGAGGAAATGGAACCCTCGGAAGCCGACTGACCGGACTTGGTGATGTACCAGTCGATCCACGCACGGGCGGCGGCCTTCGCGTCGGAATGGACGTTGACCGCGTACTGGTAGTCAGGGCGCAGTACGGAGCAGAACTTACCGTCCTTCTGTGCGGGGAACGGCATGAACCCGATGTCGTCGGGGTTCTCGCCGGCCGCCTCCGCCGCGGCCCGCATCTGGGAGATCGCCCAGGAGCCCAGCCACATCGAGGCGACCTTGCCGGTCCCGATCTGTGACTTGGAGTTCTCCCAGTTGGTCGTGGTGGGGTCCGGTTCGGCGAGCTTCTTCTCGACGATCGTGTAGAGCAGCCTGTCGATCGTGTACAGGTCCGAGCCCTTGGTCCAGGGCTTCTCGGTCGTCGCCAGCGCGTCGTAGGCGCCGGGGTCGCAGTCGGGCGAGCCGATGGCGTTCGTCCAGTTGGTGAGCGGCCAGCCGTCCTTGTAGTTCGTGTAGTACGGGACCGCGCCGGTTTTCGTCTTGATCGTCTCCAGGTCCGCGACGAACTCCTCGGGCGTGGCGGGCCAGTCGCTGATACCGGCCTTCGCCCAGACCGCCTTGTTGTAGACGAACCCGTTGGCCACACCGATGTTCGCCAGACCGTAGACCTTGCCGTCCACGGTGGCGTGGTCGGTGTAGTCGAACTTCGCCGACAGGTCGCCGGCCTTGCCCAGCGGGGCGAAGAAGGTGGGGTACTGCTGCACGGAGAGGGAGTTGGGGATCAGCAGGACGTCACCGTAGTTCTCGGTGTTCATCCGGATCTTGGTCTCGCCCTCGTAGTCGGTCAGGCCCTCGAACGTGACCTTCACGCCCGGATAGACCATGTTGAACTCGGCGGCGTACTTCTTCAGTGTGCCGTCGGATATCTGGTCGGTCCGGTTGGTCAGCACCGTGATCTCGCCCGACACCTTCGCCGGATCTCTCGGAGGGGCGGCGATCTCGCCGCTGGGGCCTTCCCTCTGACCACTACACCCTGTAGCAACGACCATGGCCGCAGCCACGAATACCACCCAGTTTCTCCGCATCCCCGCCACTCCTCGCTACGTCATCGCGCCGCGCCAGGCCGAGAGGCGCCGCGCCGGCTCCCGTGGTCCCGGCCTGACGAGCGCTCAACGTAGACGCAAACTCGCAGCCATGTCCATAGACCGGTCCACGTTGATTTCCCGCATTTTCACCGCCCTGATCAGGCACTTTACTAAACGTTGACTAAATGGAATGGGAGCTGGAGGCATTGTTCCAGGTGGGGGTCGACACGGTTTGGACAACGTTGTCGAGAACGGGACGGATGCGGTGTCCTCCCCGTCCCAGCCCTGTCCAGGCGGTGTCCACCACTTTCCGGAGGGCCATCACCCTGAGTAGCCACCAGGCCGCTGCCCCGCCCATGGACGCCGATGATCCGCTAAGAGCCCGCCCAAGCGGTTGAACCCGGTGCGTTGGGGTGCGGGTATTCCCCAACGCGCTACCGCTCGCAGCGCGTATGTCCTTGGCCTATGCCCAGTGACATGCCGGAATGGCCAGTGCCTCGCAGGATTCGATCGGAAAAAGGCGTGGCGCAGAGCGTGCCGGAAGCCCGGCCGCCTCCCGGTTTCCTCGTGGTGAAGGACGGACCCCCATGCACGCACAACCCGGCATCGATGAGCCCGGTGCGGGTCAGGACGAGCCGGTCGCGGTCGTCGGAGCCGCCTGCCGGTTCCCCGGTGAGGTCCGCTCCCTCACCTCGCTGTGGCGGTTGTTGATGGCGCGTCGGGAGACGGTGCGCGAGGTGCCCGGTGAGCGGTGGGAGTAGGCGGAGCTGGCCGGCCTTCCGGCTCAGGTCGCGGCCCGGCTGCGCTACGGCTGCTTCCTGGACGACGACGTGTACGCGTACGAGCCGGAGTTCTTCGGGATCAACGCGCAGGAGGCACCCTGGGTGGATCCGGAGCACCGGTTGCTGTCCGAAGTGGTCTGGGAGGCCATCGAGCACGCCGGGATTCCGGCCCAGCGGCTGTCGGGCACGCCGACGGGCATGTTCTTCGGGGTGTACCAGAAGGACTACATGCTGCGTGTGCAGCGGCCTCTCGAAGAGGTCAACGCCTATGCGATGTACACCGGTTTCGACAGCATCGGTCCCGGCCGCGTGGGGTTCATGCTGAACCTCAGGGGTCCTCAGGTCGTCGTGGAGAGCGCCTGCGCTTCCGGACTGGTCGCCGTGCACTCCGCCTGCCAGAGTCTGCGGACCGGCGAGTCGGACGTCGCCCTGGCCGGGGCCGCCATGCTGACCCTGGGGCCCGAGGGGGTCATCGCCCCCGCGCTGTGGGGCGTGTTCTCCCCCACCGGCCGCTGCCACGCCTTCGACGCCGCCGCCGACGGTTACGTACGCGGAGAGGGCTGCGGCGTCGTCGTACTCAAGCGTCTTTCGGACGCGGTACGGGACGGGGACCGGGTGCTCGCGCTGCTGCGCGGCACGGCGGTCAACCAGAACGGGCGGGGCACCCGGCTGAGCGCGCCCTCGGAGCCCGCGCAGATCGACCTCTACCGTCTGGCGCTGGAGCGCGCGGGTGTCGAGGCCGGTGACGTCGGCATGGTGGAGGCGCACGGCCCGGGCACGGCGGTGGGCGACCCCATCGAGTTCGCGGCGGTGGCCGCGGTCTACGGCAAGGGCCGCGACCGGTGCGCGCTGGGTTCGGTGAAGACGAACATCGGCCACACCGAACCGGTGTCGGGCGTGGCGGGTCTGCTGAAGGCCATCGCGTCCCTGCGCCACGGCATGGTGCCGGCCAGCCTGCACTTCCGGGACTGGAACCCGCAGATCGACGCCGGCGGCACCCGGCTGTTCGTGCCCACCGACACGACCGAGTGGCCGGTGCGGGACGGATCCCGGCTGGCCGCGGTGTCCTCCTTCGGTATCAGCGGCACCAACGTGCACGTCGTGCTGGAGCAGCCTCCCGCGCCCTCCCCCGCCCGGCGCACCGCCCCTCCGGTGACGCCCGGCGGCTCCCGCCAGCCCCGGGGCGACGAAGCGCCGCGCGTGTTCCCGCTGTCCGCCGGCACACCCGTGGCCCTGCGGTCCGCGGCCGGCCGCCTGGCCCAGTGGCTGAGGGCAGAGGGGTCACAGGTCCCGCTGGGCGATGTGGCGCACACGCTGGGCGTGCGTCGCTCCCCCGCCCGGGAGCGGGCCGCCGTCGTCGCCGCCGAGCGGCCGGAGCTGGTGGCACGGCTGGAGGAACTGGCGGCCGGGACCGCGCCTTCCGCCGGGGTGGCGACCGGCAGGGCGGTGCCGGACGCCGGACAGGGCGTGGTGTGGGTCTTCTCGGGGCACGGCTCGCAGTGGGCGGGTATGTGCCGGCAACTGCTGGATCATGACAGGGAGTTCACCCGGGTCATCGACGAACTCGAACCGCTGGTGGCCGAGGAGTCCGGCTTCTCGCTGCGTCAGACCCTGCGCCGCCCCGAGGTGGTGACCGGGTTCGACCGGGTACAGCCGGTGATCTTCGCCATCCAGTTGGGTCTGGCGGCGATGTGGCGGTCCCACGGCGTCGAACCGGCGGCCGTGATCGGCCACTCCATGGGAGAGGTGGCCGCCGCCGTGGCCGCGGGCGCGTTGAGCGTACGGGACGGAGTACGGGTCATCTGCCGACGGTCGCGCCTGATCCTGCGGACCGCCGGGCAGGGCCTGATGGCCTCGGTCGCCCTGAGCCGTACCGAGGTCGAACGGCTGCTGGCGGAAGAGGACGTGCGGGGGGGTGACCGTCGCGGTCGTCGCATCGCCGGAGAACACCGTCATCGGCGGGGACGCCGACCGTATCCGCCGTCTCGCCGAGGAGTGGGACGCCCGCGGCGTGGGAATCCGCGTGATCGAGGTGGACGTCGCCTCGCACACCGCCCACATGGACCCGATCCTGCCCGACCTCGCCGACGCGCTCGGCGACGTCACCGGCAGGCAGCCGACAGCGGTCTTCTACAGCACCGTCACCGACGACCCGCGCGAGCACGCCGCCTTCGACGCCGCCTACTGGTCGGACAACCTCCGCCGGGTGGTGCGCTTCGCCGACGCGGTGCGGGCCGCGGCCGAGGACGGTCACCGGCTGTTCGTGGAGATCGGCCCCCATCCGGTGCTGGCCGGTCCGGTGCAGGCCACGCTCGCCGCGCACGGCCACACCGACACCGCGGTCGTGCCGTCCCTGCTGCGCGACACCGACGACGCGCTGGCGTTCCACACCCACGTGGCGGCGCTGCACTGCGCCGGGCACCCGCTGGACTGGGCCGGCCGCTACGGAGACGGCGCCCTGGCCGACGTACCGCCGACCACCTGGGAGCGCACGCGGTACGTCGTCGATCCGTCCCCGCTGCGGCAGTCGTCCGGGGCTCACTCCTCGCCCGCCGCGCACCCGCTCACCGGACCGCACACCGCGGACCCCGACGGCGAGGGCCGCCACCTGTGGCAGACCCGCATCACCCCGACGACGCTGCCCTGGCTGGACGCGCACCGCGTCGACGACGTCGTCGTGGTGCCCGGTGCCGCCCTGTGCGAAATGGCCGTCGCCGCCGCCGCCGACCTGTACGCCACCGGCCCGGAACGCCTGCGGGTCACCGGCATCGACCTGGAACGGCTGCTGCTGCCGGCGTCCGACGGCACTTCCGTCACCGCCACCGCCGAGACGGCCGGCCCCGGCACGGCGCGCTGGCGGGTGGTCAGTACGGCTTCCGACGGTACGTCCGTCCAGCACGCCCAGGCGGGCCTGCACCTCCTGCCCGAAGGCGGGCCCCTCCCGCAGGGATGTGATCCGCAGCACCTGCTGGCGGAGTTCCCCCATGCCGTGGACGCGTCGGCCATCTACCGCCAGCTGCGGGAGGAGCGCGGCGTGCACCACGGCCCGCCGTTCCTCGGCCTGCAGGCCCTGTACGCGGACGGGACACCGGCGGACCGTGCGGGCACCCGCCTCCTGGCCCGTCTTCGGGTACCCGACGGAGGCCGGGCGGGGGCGCAGGCGCTCCACTGCCATCCCGTCGCGCTGGACACCTGCCTGCAGGCCGTCGGGGGCGCCGTACTGCGCACCGGCGCCGTGCCCGCCGGCGGCATCCTGCCCCGGCGCATCGAGGCGCTGCGGCTGTACGGAGCGGTCCCGCTCAGCGGCTACTGCCTGGTCACACTCCGGCTGTTGGACGGCGACCGGTACACGGCGGACTTCCGGCTGTGGGCCGACGACGGGGCCGTGGTCGCCGACGCCACCGGGGTGGAGTTCCGCCACGTACCCGCCGAGAGCGCCGAGGAGCGCTTCGCCAGCCGTCTGCTCCGGGGGTCCTGGGAGCCCTGCGAGCGCCCAGCCCCGCAACCGGCGACCGGTAGCTGGATCCTCTTGGCGGAACCGGGGCGCGAGACGTACGCGACCGAGCTGGGCGAGGCCCTGGCGGATCGGGGCGTGGCGGTGGACGTCCGTACACTCACCCCGGCGGACGGCACCGCGCCTGTCATGCCGGCGCCGCAGGCGGTGGTGTACCTGCCGGCGTCCGGGGGTGCGTCGCCCGATCGCCGGGCCCGGGAGCAGGTCGCCCGCCTGGTGGAAACGGCCCGCGCGCTGGCGCAGACCGCGGACGGCGAAGCGGCGCCGCGTCTGTGGACCGTCACCGCCGCCGCGCAACAGGTCACACCCGAGGACCGGCCGGACCTGGGACAAGCCGGTCTGCGCGGGCTGGTACGGGTCCTGAGCTACGAGCACCCCGAACTGCGGCCCAGCGTCCTGGACATCGACCCGCGGACACCGGTCATGGACGTGGCCGCCGAGCTGCTGTCCTGCCCCGCCGAGCAGGACGAGATCGCCTACCGGCACGGGACACGTCACCTGGCGCGGCTGCGCAACGCCCCGCTGGACGAGCGGGAGCGCCGCCGGACCACCGTCGACCGCGCCCGCGCCCGGGTGGCCCTGCACCTCGCGCGCCCCGGTGACCTGGACTCCTTCGAGCTCGTCGCCCAGTCCCGCCGCCGGCCCGGGCCGGGCGAGGTGGAGGTCCGGACCGACGCCACCAGCGTCAACTTCATCAACGTGCTCCAGGCCATGGGCGTCTACCAGCGATTCAGCGCGGGTGAGGAGCGCCCGGACGTCTGCGCGTTCGACGGCGCGGGCGTCATCACCGCCGTCGGCGACGGCGTCCGGGACGTACGGGAGGGCGACCGGGTCGCCGCGATGTTCGTGGAGGGGGCCCAGTCCGCCGTCATGTCCTCCTTCGCGACCGTACGCGCCGACTGCCTCCTCCCGGTGCCGGACGGGGTGAGCACGCAGGACGCGGCCGGCCTCCCGTGCGCCTACCTGACCGCCTGGTACGCCCTGCGGCACCTGGCCCGGCTCCGGCGCGGGGAGAAGGTGCTCATCCACTCGGCGAGCGGCGGCACCGGTCTGGCCGCGCTGAACCTGGCGCGGGCCTGCGGCGCGGAAGTGCTGGCCACCGCGGGCAGCGAGGCCAAGCGGGCGTACCTGCGTGGCCTGGGCGTCCGGCACGTCATGGACTCCCGGACCCTGGACTTCGCCGACCAGGTGCGCGACCTCACCGGCGGCCGCGGCGTCGACGTCGTACTCAACTCCCTCACCGGTCCCGCCCAGTCCGCCGGTCTCGACCTGCTGGCGCACCGGGGCCGGTTCCTCGAACTCGGCAAGCGGGACATCTACGCCAACACCCGTCTGGGTCTGCTGCCCTTCCGCCGCAACGTCACCTTCGCCGGCGTCGACGTGCTGATGATGATGCAGCAGGACCCGGAACTGCTCGCCGAGGGCTACCGCGACCTGACCGGCATGCTCGCGGACGGCACCCTTCCGCTGCTGCCCGTCACCGAACACCCCGTCACCGAGGCGGCCTCGGCCTTCCACACCATGGCCTCCGCCCGGCACACCGGCAAACTCGTCCTCACCTGGCCCGCCGAGGGCACCGACACCCTGCCCGTGCGACCGGAGGACGTCCCCGTCGTACGGCCCGACGCGAGCTACCTGGTCACCGGCGGGCTCGGCGGACTGGGGCTCCTGGTCGCCCGGTGGCTGGCCGAACGAGGCGCCGCGGCCGTCGTGCTCACCTCCCGCGGCGCCCCCACCCCGGCCACCCGAACCGCCCTCGACGCCATCACCGCCGGCTTCGGCACCCGCGTCGAGGTCGTGCGCGGGGACCTCGCCGAGCCGGGCGTCGCCGACACCCTCGTACGGGCCGCCCTGGACACGGGCCACCCGCTGCGCGGCGTCGTCCACGCCGCGGCCGTCGTCGAGGACGCCACCGTCGCCAACCTCTCGCCCGCCCTCCTGGAGAAGGTCTGGCGCCCCAAGGCGACCGGTGCCTGGTTGCTCCACCACGCCACGGGCGGCCAGGTGCTGGACTGGTGGGTCACCTTCTCCTCCGCCGCCTCCCTCCTCGGCAACCCCGGGCAGGGCGCCTACGCGGCCGCCAACGCCTGGCTGGACGAGTTCACCTCCTGGCGCCGGGCCCAGGGGCTGCCGGCCACCTGCGTCAACTGGGGGCCGTGGGCGGAAGTGGGCCGCGGCGCCGGGATGGCGGAACGCGGCTACGCCATGATCACGCCTGCGGAGGGCATCGCCGCCCTGGAGCGCATCCTCGCCCACGACCGCGACCGCACCGCTTACACGCCCGTCGACCTGGCGCGGTGGCTGGAGTCCTGCCCCGCCACCGCCCGCACCGCCTTCTTCGCCGAACTGGCCGCTTCGGCAGCGGGCGCGGACTCCGCCGGCACTCGCAGTGCCCTGCTGGAATCCCTGCGGGAGACGGACTGTCCCCAGCAGCGTCAGCGGATCCTCCAGCCCCAGGTCGTCGAGCACATCGCCGCGGTGCTGCGGCTGGGAACCGACCGGTTCGACGCCAACACGTCCCTGGTCACCCTCGGCCTGGACTCGCTCATGGCCATCGCCCTGCGCAACCGCCTGCAACGCGAACTGACCCTCGACATCCCGACCACGGTGATGTGGACCCACCCGACGGCCTCCGCGCTCACCCGCTACCTCCTGGCCCGCCTCGACCCCGAACAGCGCCAGGACGCCGCGCGTCCCGGGACGGAACCGGCCGCCGCCTCGTCGGCCGTCCCCAGCTGACGATCCCCCACCCGCCCAGTTCCGCCCGAAGCTAGGTGACCTTCGTATGCCCCCTCCCTCACCTCCTCCTCCCGCCCCCATCCGCACGCCCGGCAGCACCTGGGACGTGATCGTCATCGGCGCCGGACCGGCCGGCGCCACCGCCGCCCGCGTCGCCGCCGAGAACGGCTGTGAGACGCTGCTGCTGGAGCGCGCCGCCATCCCCCGCTACAAGACCTGCGGCGGCGGCCTCATCGGAGCGTCCCTCGCCGCCCTGCCTCCCGGCCTGCCGCTGAAGGTCTACGACACCGCCCGGCAGTTCACCTTCGCCCTCAACGGCCGCGGAGAACGCACGCTCGCCTCCGGTTCCCCGACCATCGCCATGGTCTACCGCAGCGAACTCGACGCGGCGCTGACCGAAGCCGCCGCGGCGGCGGGAGCGACGGTCCGGGACAGCACCGCGCTGTCCGCCCTGGAGCAACAGGGCGACACCGTCACGGTGACGACCAACCGCGGTGACACGCTCCGCGCCCGGGCCGTCGTCGGCGCCGACGGCAGCGCCGGCAGAGTCGCCCGGTACGTGGGAGTGCGGTGCGCCCAGGTCGACCTCGCCCTGGAGGCGGAAGTGCCCGTCGACGAACGGACGGCCGACCGATGGCGGGGCCGTGTCCTGATGGAGTGGGGTCCGCTGCCGGGCTCCTTCGGCTGGGTCTTCCCCAAAGGGGACGTCTGCACCGCCGGGGTGGTGGCCGCCCGTGGCAACCCCGCCGCCCTGCGCGCCTACAAGGACGACTTCCTCGCACGCCACGGACTTCTCGGCCCCCGCCCCCTCCACGACACCGGCCACCTGACCCGGTGCCGCCGCCCCGACTCCCCCCTGGCCCGCGGGCGCGTGCTCGTCGCCGGTGACGCCGCCGCTCTCGTCGACCACTGGTCCCGGGAAGGCATCTCCTACGCGCTGCGCTCAGGAGACCTCGCGGGTCACGCCGCCGCCCGTCTCGTCACCGCCGCCGGCGAGGCGGAGGCGAACACCGCCGCCGGCGAGGCGGAGGCGAACACCGCCGCCGGCCACTACGGACGGCAGGTCGACGACGTCCTCGGCGTCGAAATGCGCGCCAGCGGCACGCTGATGAACCTCTTCACCCGCAACCCCGGCCTCGTCCACACCGCCCTGACCCGCCTGCCTCCGGCATGGCGCCGTCTCGACGCCTACATCGCCGGCCGCACCAGCGTCGCCGGGATCATGACCACACCGATCGCGCGCGCCGCCGCCGCGCTGGGAACCCGACTTCCGCCCCGGCCTGCCACCACACTCGGGCCACTCCCGGACCAACACGCCACCAGGCCACCCGCAGCGACCTCCTGCCCATAGCGCACTGTGCCGCACGGGCGCTGCGGCCGGCCGGCTGCCGCTCCCGCGACAACATCCGCCACAGCCGCTCCCTCCCCGCGACACTGAGCGACGCGAAGCCGGCCACGGCACTCGAGAACGACCGACTCACACCGCCGGCCGGGCACCACACTCGGCCCGGCCACACGGATGGGTGACTCCGCTCGGTGCGCGGCCAAGACCGAAGCCAGGAGAGCTTCCTTGATCCGCCGCGCATGTGCCGTGGCCCTCGTGCTCACGACGACGATCGCTCCCGCGGTGGCGGCCCAACCGGACGTCGCCGCGGAACCATCCGACGGAAGCTCGGGTCGCGCGGATCGCCGCACTCACCGACGCCGGCGTTCCCGTCGCCGCCCTGGCCTGCCACGGCTGCGGCCAAGTCCGTCCGCTCACCGCCCCGGGTCGCCGTTTACGGCCGCGTCGCGGCAGAGCCGGCGTGGCGGAATGGACGGGCCCGATTGCGGCGTGGTGCGCGGCGGTCCGCCCTCCGGGCACGGAACGAGGGTGTTCACGTCTCTCCGGCCGATCACCGTGAAAGGAAGACTCACCATCGTGGGCACGGGCGGGGTCAGCCAAGAGCGGAGCTCGTAAGGTCGAGCACCAGCCGGTTCCCCCAGTCATTGGTGAACACCGTGCTCGTACCCTCGTAGTGCACTCCGACGAACGGGTTGGAGTGGAACATCACGGCGACCCACTGCAACGAGCGGTCGGTGTTGAGACGGGCGAGGTAGCCGATGTTGCCCATCCCGCCGCCCCCGCCGGACATCCACCCTGCTCCATCCGGTAGCGGGCTCTCGAAGTAGGTGTCCACCCCGTCGACGCCGTGCTCCTCAATGGCCTGGGCCACATCGAATGGTCCTCCGATACGGAAGGGGACCGGCTGACCAGCATCAGGGTGGTACGCCCCCGGACCCTCGACATGCAACTCCAAGCCAGTGTCGTCCGCCCGGTACAGCCCGTCGTGAAACGGCATCTCCCCGGCCTTCCAGACTCCTTCGACCATTCCCGTAGCCCATCCCACCGTCAACCATTAAGAGTCAGTTCCGAAGTCTGGCTGCACGCAAGAAAGAGGGTGTTCAAGATCCGGTTGTGACAACCGACCTGAGCACCCTCTTGACCGCACTCTACGTGAAGATCGACGACGAGATCCGAGGAACCCGGTGCGTCGGCGGACCACCGCTACAACAAGCGGCTGCGGGCAGCGCTCCCACTGGTCAAGCGGGCCATCCGGCTCCTCGCCGCGGACACCGCCTTCTGTTCGACAATTTTCGGGATCGACCAGCGGCTGGGCGCGTTCGCGCATCGAGTGCCTTTCCGGCACGTGGCCGTGGGACCGAGACCTTGCGGCAGGTGTGTGGCCCGACATGCCAGGGGAAGCCTGTGAGGCGATGCGTATGTGATGCGTATGTGAGGGGACTCTGTGGCGGACGTCGACGTCGTGGTTGTGGGCGCGGGGGTGCTGGGCAGGTCGATCGCGTACGCGCTGGCGTGTGCCGAGCCGGAGCTGCGGATCGTGGTGTCGGGGCAGCGCGGTCCCGGCGCCTCGGAGGCAGCCGGCGCCATGCTCGGAGTGTTGGGCGAGGTGACGGCGTCCGGTCTGCGGACCCGGCACGGTGAACTGCGCCTGACGATGGCTGTGGAAGCCGCCGCTCGATGGCCCGCCTGGCGCGAGGGCATACGGGAACGGGCCGGGGCCGCAGCGCCGGCGGACGGGTACGGGGCGGGGACGTACATCCTGGTGAACGCGGCGTCCGGACCGCTGGACGAGTCGGCGCTCGAGGCCATGCGTGTGGCCGGCGCCCGCTACGGGCTCCCCGTCGAGGAAAGCGCCGCCTCTGCCATCCCTGCGTACCGGCCGCTGGTCAACGACCGGGCGCTGCGGGCCGTCTTCCTGCCCCAGGAAAGGTTCCTGGACGCACGGCGCTGGCTGCAGGCTCTGGACGCGGCGCTCCGGGCGCTGCCGAACGTGCACCACACCGGGGCCGGCCGGCTTCGCGCCCTGGGTAGCGCGTACGAACTCATCACCCGCAAGGGTAAGTTCAGGGCGAGCCGGGTGGTCGTGGCGGCCGGTGCGTGGTCCGGCGCACTCCTGGACCGTGTCGACCCGGAACTGCCCGTCCTGCCGGTGGTCGCGGCCGAAGGCACCGCCGTCGCCCTCCGCCCCACCGGCCCCGTGCCCCCGGTGGTGTTACGCACGCCCAACCGCGCGTACGCCTGCGGGCTCCACGCCGTCCCACAGGCCGACGGCACCTGGTACCTCGGTGCCTCCGCAGCACCGGTCCTTCGGCCCGGCGACGCACCGACCGCCGGTGCGCTGCGCTTCCTCCTCGACGCGAGTCTCGGCCAACTGCACCACGGTCTGACGGGCGCCAGGATCGACCGGGTCCACCACGGCAACCGCCCGGTGGGACTCGACGGACACCCGCTCCTGGGGAACGCGGGGCGCCCGGGCCTGTGGGTGGCCACCGGCACGCACCGCGACGGCCTGCACGCCTCCCCGCTGATCGCCCAGGAGCTCGCCACCGAGATCCTCCACGGCACCCCGAGCCCCTGGCTCGTCCCCTGGCAGCCAGGCCGGAAGCCGATCGCCGACCGGACGGCCGCCGACGCCATCGAGGAGGCAGCGGCTCATCACGCCGCCCTCGCTGCCGAGTCCCGCATGCGCCCGCCCCTCACCGGCGACTGGCCCGGCCTGCTCACCGACGCCTACCGGCAGCTCATGGAGCAGACGTACGCACGCATGCCGGACGGCTACGTCCTCCCCCCAGAACTCGCGCCGCTCGGCTACGAACACGGACCCGCACTCGCGAAACTCGTCCAGAGCCACCTCGACCGCCTGGCGGTCCGGGAAAGCCCCGGCCGGTGAACGCCTCCCGAGCCAGCCGGCTCTCCTGACAGAGCGGTGCCTTCTCGGCCGGCCGGAGTATGCCTCTCACCAGCGGTGCCACCGCCTCAAGGCGGACACGGTCGCACCAGGGTCGCCCGAGGAACAGCAGGCCCACTACGAGGCGGGCGCGTGCTGGGCAAGCCCCCGGTCGGCAAGCGTCTGACGCGTTACGAGATCACCGGTCACTACTTCTACGTCCTCGCCGACGGCGCCGCCGTCGGCACCTACATCCATCTGGCCCGGGCCGAGATACTTGCCGCCACTGCGGCACTCAGCCAGGGCAGGCCGCTGCTGTGGCTCGTCCACCAGGGCCGCTGCCTGGAGGCGAAGTGCCTCGTCGGCGTGGTCGTCGCCACCGATGATGAACACCTCACCGGCACCGACCGGGTCGCGGAGTGCCTCCCCGCTTCCCCCTGGGCCCGAAAACCCAAGCGTCACACGCGTATCCAACGTCGGCGTGTCGGCCACCAGTGGATCGGTGGGCGTCCGGGCCGAACGAGGATCCGTGGGCCCTACATGCGACGTCGAGCGCTCCATCTCGGGGTTTCGGCATCGTCTCAAACACGCGTGTTCGATATCGGGGTCCACGTCGTTGACCTCGGTGTCGTCACGCACACGCACAGAGATCAGGGATGGAGGACCGCAGTTGAGCACAGCGGGCACACGCGAGTCCAAGCAGGACGCCAAAGTTCCTCATTGGCCGCCGGCGAAGACCCAGGGCGAGCCGGTGAACCGCTCACCGGCCGAGAAACGCCGGAGCTCGCCCCGGCCGAGGTGCTGCTCGAAGGGTCGGACTGTGGTGAGCCTGCCTCCGCGAGCCGGCCGGCGAACCGCCACCGGCCCCATTCGGCCGCCACGCCTTTGCATCCCCGCTGCGGCGCCCTGTCCTGGACGCTGACCGACTCCTCGCACACCGGTACGGGGGCGACCGGCGAGCTTGACCCGCTCTTCAAGAAAGGCGACAGCCATGCACACTGATCCCGCCACGGCCACCAGCACCGCCGTGATCCTCACCAACAGCCGCGGACAGTACCTGCTGCACCTGCGGGATGCGAACAAGCCGATCTGCGATCCGGGCACATGGTCGCTGATCGGGGGAGGTCCCGAGGGACAGGAGACGCCGGACGAGGCGATCGTCCGCGAGCTCCACGAGGAGGCCGGACTCGTCATCCCCGGCCTGGCGCTCTTCACCACGGTGGGTGCCTCGGGCCCCCACGTCACCGAGGGCCGGATCCAGGTCTACGAGGGCCGGTGGGACGGCGACGCCGACCGGTTGCCCGTCACCGAAGGCATCATGTTCCGCTGGTTCGACGTGGACACCATGGCCCACCTCTCCATGTGCCCATGGGCGTACGAGGCGATCCTCGCCCACCATGCGAAGAACCCCCTCTCCGCGATCTCGCCGGTACCCGAGCAGCGGCCCGGGGCATCGCAGGGCGGCGCGGGGGCCGTGAGGAACGTGATCGGCGCCCACCTCTATCTGGAGCGCGACGGACGCACCCTGCTCGGACTGCGCCATCCCGACGTCGCGTTCGCCGCCGAGGAATGGCACGCGCTCGCCGGACATGTCGAGAGGGAGTCGGTCCGCTCCTGCCTGGTAAGGGAGGCCGCCGAGGAGGCGGGCCTCGTCATCAGACCGGAGGACTTGGACCTGGTGCACACCGTCCACCTTCGCGACGACGCAGGCACCGAGCCCCGCATCCAGCTCTTCTTCCGGGCGACGGCGTGGTGCGGAGAGCCGGAGGTACGCGAACCGGACCGGTGCGTCCGCTGGGAGTGGTGGCCGCTCGACGGCCTGCCGGAGCCGATGGTGCCCTACACCCGTACGGCCATCAACGGTATCCGCGCCGGCCGCTCGTACTCCGAGATGGGATGGACGTGAACGTCGAACCGCCTGCCGTGCCCACCCGCTCCGACGAACCGTGCAGCGGCCCAGACCCCTCGGGCGAGGCGCTGTTCGGTACGGCGGCCGGCGAGTGTGCCCGCTACCGCCCAGGCATGCCGGACGCCGCCGTCCGCCTGCTCGACGCCGCCCTGCCCGGAGTGCCCGCGCCGGTCCTGTCGGACCCAGGAACCGGCACCGGCCAGGTGCCGCTCGCGCTGCTGCCCGCCGTGCCACGCCTGACGCACGTGGACCTCGTCCTCGACCGGGCGATGAACGAGCTGGAACCGCTTCTCAAAAAATGCACCGTCTCCGCGTACGCCGGCGAGGCCCACACCTTCGCCCCCCGGAAGCCGGAGCGGCGCCCTGGCCTGGTCACCTGCTGCCGGGCGTTCCACTGGATGGACCGCCCAGGGGTCCTGGCCATGGCCGACCGGGTGACCTCGCCGCACGCCGCTGTTGTGATCACGGGCGACGGGAGCCTCTGGACCCGCGACGCCGAGTGGACCATCGCGTTGCGCGAGCTGATCCAGACCCACCTCGGTCCCGGCCGCCATGCGGGCACCCGCGGCACCTACATCGAGCCCGACCGCACCTACGAGGACGACCTCACCGCCTCGGCGTTCAGCGACGTGAGCAAGCACCGCTTCCCCATCGCCCACGCCTGGACACCCGACCGCGTCGTCGGCCATCTCCGCAACACGAGCTTCGCCCTGCCCCACCTCTTCGCCGACCGGCATAAGGCATTCGAGGCAGAGGCCCGCCAACTGCTCGACACGTACGACCGCGGCGGGACACTGCGTGAAGAAGCGGTGTTCACCGTCCTGTTGGCCCGCCGGCCCAAGGCCGCGTCGTGAGCGCCCCGCAGCGGCACCGGGAGCCGGTCGACGTCCATCTGATCCTGCGCCGTGACGGCGCCGCCGGCCCCGAGGTCCTGCTGTCCCGCCGCGCCGGGGGCGTCTACGCCTCGGGCATGTGGCACCTGCCCTCCGGACACCTCGACGGCCCGCACGAGGACGTCATCACCGCGCTGATCCGCGAGGCGTACGAGGAGACCGGCGTCGTCATCGACCCGGCGGAGGTCCGCTTCGCGGTCACCGTGCACCACCGCAGCCCCGGTGGCGGGGCCAGGACCGGGATGTTCTTCGAGGTCCGCACCTGGCAGGGTACCCCCGGCATCCGGGAGGCGGCCGTCTGTGACGCGATGGGCTGGTTCGGCTTCGACGCTCTGCCGGAGCCGATGGTCGCCTACTGCCGGGCCGGCCTGGACACTTACCGGGCCGGCCGGGTGATGGCCGTGCACTTCCAGCAGCCCGGCGACCCGATCGCCTACGACCCGGCCCTCGACCGGTGCCACCCCGTCCCCGCCGCCGGCACCGTCGGGCCGGATTCTTCGGTACGGGAGTTCACCGAGCGGGCTGTCGGGCGCATCACCAACTGGACGGACGTCTCCTGGGCGCGCGAGGGCAGCCGGGTGTGGCGAGCTCGCGCCGAGGACGGGGTGTGGTTCGTCAAGGTCCACCAGAACGCGCGCTTCCACCAGCGGGAGGTATCCGCGTACCGCAGCTGGGTCCCGGACCTGGGTGCAGCCGCGCCCCGCCTGGTGGCCGCGGACGGCGCACTGCGAGCCGTCGTCATCACCGCGGTACCCGGCCGCTCCCTGCACGGCACCGTCCACCCGCCCGCAGAACAGCGGCGGATCTTCCATCGCATCGGGCAGCTCGCGGCGTCGATCCACCGCAGCGTCCCGGCCCGGCCGGCCACCGGCGACACCCTGCCCCTGGGGAAGTGGGAGCGGCACCTCGACGCCGCTCGCCCTCACCTCGCTCGCGAAGACGAGGAGTTCATCCGGGCGATGGCGGCGAAGGGCACAGGGTTGCCGGCCCTGGAGACAGGGCCCACGCACGGCGACTTCCAGCTACGGAATCTGCGCTGGGACGAGGCCACCGGAACCCTGTACGTGATCGACTTCGAGCGCAGTGAAGAAGGCCCGGCCGTGCGGGACTTCGTGCGCCTGTCCGACGCCTGGGCCGGTCGGCCGGACCTGTATGAGGCCGTGATGGACGGCTACGGCCGCCCGTTCACGCCGGGCGAGGAGGACCACCTCGCCGTTCTGGCCGTACTGGACGCCCTCTCCGCCATCCAGTACGGCGCCGCCCGCGGCGACCCGGAACTCGTCGAACGCGGCCACCGCACCCTGGGCCGCCTCCGCACCACGGGCCGCCCGTGACCAGCACATCGTCCACCGCATCACACCAGTTGAGGGGCAGCACCGTGGGATACACCCGCCGCAAGGAGTGGCAGCAGCACTACGCCGACGGAAAGAGCTTTCGGCAGCTGGGCGAGGCCGAGCGAGCCCTGCTCGCCGAACACGCCCCCGCCCCGGACGGTGGCGGGCAGGCCCTCGACGTGGGTTGCGGCACCGGGGAACTGGCCGCCTACCTTGTGTCCCTCGGCTACGTGGTGGACGCCATCGACTTCGCCGCCAGCGCGACGGCGACCCCGAAGAAGATCACCAGGGCGACGATGTTCTTCGGGTCGGCGATCGTGATCCGGGGTCACTTCTCGAAGCGGTATCCCATGCCCGGCACGGTGATGAGGTGCCGGGGGTGGGAGGGGTCGCTCTCGAGTTTGCGTCTGAGCTGGGCCATGTAGACACGCAGATAGTTCGTCTGCGTGCCGTAGGAGGGGCCCCAGACCTCCTGGAG
This sequence comes from Streptomyces sp. CB03238, assembly GCF_002099185.1. NCBI lineage: Bacteria > Bacillati > Actinomycetota > Actinomycetes > Kitasatosporales > Streptomycetaceae > Streptomyces > Streptomyces sp. CB03238. Next base: position 146,936 of record NZ_NBCN01000003.1, read on the forward strand.
CAACTGCTTCTGGGTGGTCAGCCGGTCCTGGTTGCGGATCAGCACCTCCAGCAGATGCCACTCGGTCGGGGTGAGGCGTACGTCGTGTCCGCCGCGCCTGACCTTCTTGGCCAGCAGGTCGACGGTGAAGTCCCCGGCGGTGACGATCGCCACATCGTCGGCGGCGGGCCCCGCGGTGTCGTGCCGGCGCACGGCGGCCCGGAGGCGGGCGAGCAGCTCGTCCATGCTGAAGGGCTTGGTGATGTAGTCGTCGGCGCCCGCGTCGAGCGCCTCGACCTTCTCGTCGGAGGTGCTGCGGGCGGACACGACCAGGATCGGCACCCGGGACCAGCCGCGCAGGCCGCTGATCACGTCGATGCCGTCCATGTCCGGCAGCCCGAGGTCCAGCAGGACGACGTCCGGGGGCGCGGCGGCGGCGAGCCGCAGGGCCGTCGCCCCGTCGGGCGCGGCGTCCACCTCGTACGTGCGTGCCTTGAGGTTGATGACGAGCGCCCGCACGAGCTGCGGTTCGTCCTCGACCACCAGCACCCGGGTCATCGGCATGCCGCCTTTCTCGATGTACGGGAACGACCGTGCGGCCATGGGCGGGGCCGGGCGGCTCCCGCCCGTGGCGCGGTCACTTCCGGGTGAGTTCCTTCAGGGCGATGTTCAGCTTCAGGACGTTGACCCGGGGCTCGCCCATGAAGCCCAGGATGCGCTCCTCGGTGTGGTCGGCGACCAGTTGTTCCACCCGGGCGACGTCGAGGTTGTTGCGTTCGGCGACCCGGTGGGCCTGGAGCTTCGCGTACTGCGGTGAGATGTGGGGGTCCAGGCCGGAGCCGGAGGAGGTGACGGCGTCGGCGGGCACGTCCGATGGCTTGACCTTGTACGTCGCCGTGGAGTTGTCCCGTACGACGGCGGCCTTGGCGTCCTCGACCCACGTGATCAGCTCGGCGTTGTCACCGGAGCGGTTGGTCGCGCCGGAGAGGATCAGCTTGTACTGGGTGTTGACGGTGTTGGTCCCAAGGCCGTTGGACGGGCGTGGCTGGAACCACTTCAGGTCGGGGGACGGGGTCTCCTGACCGGCCTTCAGCGGCAGGTCGTAGCGTTGTCCGATGAGTTCGGAGCCGACGACCTTGCCGTCCCCGTCCGTGATCTCGGAGCCATTGGCCTGGTGGGGGAAGGCTGCCTGGGCGACGCCGGTGACGACCAGGGGGTAGATGACGCCGGTCACCAGCGTCAGGACGAGCAGGGCCCGAAGTCCGGCCCCAATGAGCCGCGCGGTGTTGTTCATGGTGGTCGTCAGCCGATTCCAGGGATGAGGGAGAGGAGCAGGTCGATGAGTTTGATGCCGATGAACGGGGCGACCAGGCCGCCGAGTCCGTAGATCCCGAGGTTGCGGCGCAGCATCCGGTCGGCGCTCATCGGTCGGTACTGGACGCCTTTGAGGGCGAGTGGTACGAGAGCGATGATGATCAGCGCGTTGAAGACGACCGCGGACAGTATCGCGGACTGCGGCGAGGCGAGGTCCATGATGTTGAGCTTGTCCAGGCCGGGGTGGGCGACAGCGAACATCGCCGGGATGATCGCGAAGTACTTCGCGACGTCGTTGGCGATGGAGAAGGTGGTCAAGGCGCCTCGGGTGATGAGGAGTTGCTTGCCGATCTCGACGATCTCGATGAGCTTGGTCGGGTTGGAGTCGAGGTCGACCATGTTCCCGGCCTCCTTGGCGGCGGAGGTGCCGGTGTTCATCGCCACGCCCACGTCGGCCTGAGCGAGCGCCGGGGCGTCGTTGGTGCCGTCACCGGTCATCGCGACGAGCTTGCCGCCCGCCTGCTCCCGCTTGATGAGCGCCATCTTGTCCTCGGGCGTGGCCTCGGCGAGGAAGTCGTCCACGCCGGCCTCGTCCGCGATGGCCTTGGCCGTCAGCGGATTGTCACCGGTGATCATGACGGTCTTGATGCCCATGCGGCGCAGCTCCTCGAACCGCTCCCGCATGCCCTCCTTGACGACGTCCTTCAGGTGGATGACGCCCAGAACGCGCGCGCCCTCGCCGTCCTCCACAGCCACCAGCAGCGGCGTGCCACCAGCTGCCGAAATCCGGTCCGTGAGTGCCTGCGCGTCCTCGGCGACACGTCCGCCCCGCTCCTTCACCCAGGCCACGACCGAACCGGTCGCGCCCTTGCGTACCTTGCGCCCGTCGATGTCCACACCCGACATACGGGTCTGGGCCGTGAAGGCCACCCACTCGGCGTGCTCCAACTCCCCCTGGTGGCGCTCGCGCAGGCCGTACTGCTCCTTGGCGAGGACGGCGACGGAGCGGCCCTCGGGGGTCTCGTCGGCCAGCGACGAGAGCTGAGAGGCGTCCGCCAGTTCAGCGGCTGTGGTCCCCTTGACGGGGACGAACTCGGCGGCTTGCCGGTTGCCGAGGGTGATGGTGCCGGTCTTGTCGAGCAGCAGGGTCGACACATCGCCGGCCGCCTCCACCGCCCGGCCCGACATGGCGAGGACGTTGCGCTGGACGAGACGGTCCATGCCCGCGATGCCGATCGCGGACAGCAGGGCGCCGATGGTGGTCGGGATCAGGCAGACCAGCAGGGCGATCAGCACGATCAACGTCTGCTCGGCGCCCGCGTAGGTGGCGAAAGGCTGGAGGGTGACCACCGCGAGCAGGAAGACGACCGTGAGGGAGGCGAGCAGGATGTTGAGCGCGATCTCGTTGGGCGTCTTCTGCCGGGCGGCGCCCTCGACGAGGTTGATCATTCGGTCGATGAAGGTCTCACCGGGCTTGGTGGTGATCTTGACGACGATCCGGTCGGAGAGGACCTTCGTTCCACCGGTGACTGCGCTGCGGTCGCCGCCGGACTCGCGGATGACCGGCGCCGACTCGCCGGTGATGGCCGACTCGTCGACCGACGCCACGCCCTCGACGACGTCCCCGTCGCCGGGGATGATGTCGCCGGCCTCGCATACGACCAGGTCACCGACGCGCAGGTTCGTGCCCGGCACCTGCTCCTCGGCCCCATCGGCCAGACGGCGGGCCACCGTGTCCGTCTTCGCCTTGCGCAGGGTGTCCGCCTGCGCCTTGCCCCGGCCCTCGGCCACCGCCTCCGCCAGGTTGGCGAAGATCGTGGTCAGCCACAGCCAGCCGGCGATGGCCCAGCCGAACCAGTCGGTCGGGTCGGTGAGCGCAAGGGCAGTGGTCAGCACCGAGCCGACCAGCACCACGAACATGACGGGGGACTTGATCATCACCCGTGGGTCGAGCTTCCGCAGGGCGTCCGGGAAGGACTTCACCAACTGCTGGGGGTCGAACAGGCCCCCTCCGACGTGCCCGCTCTCCGGCTTGTGACCAGTGGGCACGTCATGGTGCGGCGCCGGGGTCGCGGTGGCGGTGGGCATGGAGTCGTTCTTCTTTACGTCGATGGTCATGACGCCAGTCCTTCGGCCAGCGGACCCAGCGCGAGCGCCGGGAAGTAGGTCAGACCGGTGATGATCACGATGGTGCCGACAAGCAACCCGGTGAACAGCGGCTTTTCGGTGCGCAGGGTTCCGGCGGTCTTCGGTACGGGGGTCTGTTCGGCGAGCGAGCCGGCCAGCGCGAGGACGAACACCATCGGCACGAACCGGCCGAGCAGCATCGCCAGCCCGATGGTGGTGTTGAACCACGGGGTGTCGGCGTTCAGGCCGGCGAAGGCGGAGCCGTTGTTGTTGGCACCTGAGGTGTAGGCGTACAGGACCTCCGAGAAGCCGTGCGCGCCGCTGTTCGTCATCGAGTCGGCCGGTCCCGGCAGGGCCATGGCGGCGGCGGTGAAGCCGAGCACCAGCGCGGGGGTGACGAGGATGTAGCAGGCGGCGAGCTTGATCTCGCGGGTGGAGATCTTCTTGCCGAGGTACTCGGGGGTGCGGCCGACCATCAGGCCCGCGATGAACACCGCGATGATCGCCATGATCAGCATGCCGTACAGGCCCGAGCCGACACCGCCGGGCGCGATCTCGCCCAGCATCATGCCGAGCATGGTGATCCCGCCGCCGAGTCCGGTGTACGAGGAGTGGAAGGAGTCCACCGCGCCGGTCGAGGTGAGGGTGGTCGACACCGCGAAGATCGACGAGGCGCCGATCCCGAAGCGCGTCTCCTTGCCCTCCATCGCTCCGCCCGCGGCCTCGAACGCCGGGCCGTGCCCGGCGAGTTCCGTGGCCCACATCAGCAGCACGAAGCCGACCCAGATGGTCGCCATCGTGCCGAGGATCGCGTACCCCTGCCGGATGCTGCCGACCATCCGCCCGAAGGTGCGGGTCAGCGAGAAGGGGATAAGGAGGATCAGGAAAATCTCGAAGAGGTTGGTGAAGGCGTTGGGATTCTCGAAGGGGTGGGCTGAGTTGGCGTTGAAGTAACCGCCGCCGTTGGTACCCAGCTCCTTGATGACCTCCTGCGAGGCCACCGCACCGCCGTTCCACTGCTGCGAGCCGCCCATGCTGTGCCCGTTCAGGAATTGCCCGACCTCATGGATGCCGGCGAAGTTCTGGATGGCGCCGCAGGCCACCAGGACGAGCGCGCCGATGACGGCGAGGGGCAGGAGGACGCGGACGACACCCCGGACCAAGTCGGCCCAGAAGTTGCCCAGCTCACCGGTGCGGGAGCGGGCGAAGCCCCGTACGAGCGCCACCGCGACCGCCATGCCGACCGCGGCGGACACGAAGTTCTGCACGGCCAGGCCACCGGTCTGGACGACGTGGCCCATGGCCTGCTCGCCGTAGTACGACTGCCAGTTGGTGTTCGACACGAACGACGCGGCGGTGTTGAACGCCTGGTCCGGATCGATCGACCGGAAGCCCAGAGAACCGGGCAGGGAGCCCTGCACCCGCTGCAGCAGGAACAGGAAGAGCACGCTCACCGCCGAGAAGGCGAGGACGCCGCGCAGGTAGGCGGGCCAGCGCATTTCGACGGTGGGGTTGGCGCCGATGGCCCGGTAGATCCACTTCTCCACCCTCAGATGCCGGTCGGAGGAGTAGACCTTGGCCATGTGGTCGCCGAGCGGACGGTATGCCAGTGCCAGGGCGGCGATCAGCGCCAGCAGTTGGAGCACACCGGCGAGGAAGGGGCTCATGTCGGTGCTCAGAACCTCTCCGGCTTGACGAGGGCGAGGATCAGATAACCCAGCAGGGCGGCGGCCACGAGCAGGCCGACGACGTTCTCGGCAGTCACAGCTTCGCCACCCCCTTGGCGATGAGAGCCACCAGCGCGAACACCGCGACCGTGGTGACGACGAAGGCCACGTCGGCCATCGCGAACTCCTGAGAGATTCGTTGAAAGGTGAAAACGGACTCCCAGAGCAAAGCGCGATTTTGAGCCGCTGCGATCGTTCTTGACGGGGTCCTTACGACCTCTCACGGCCTTCTAACGGCTTTCTGACGTCGCGGACCGGACCGATCCCCTGGCGGTCTCTACTGCTTTTCGATCAGGAACGAGGCACTTTAACGTCGCGTTGACAACCGTTGCGCCTTTTCTGATGGAACATTGACGCCGCGCTGAAGTCTCCGTATGAGAGCCGCAAATACGGGGCGGCTCACGGGATGTGGCGCCCCGCCGGGATCTACAGTGCAACCGCGGCCGCCGGACGCGGATGTCCGCGGCAAGGTGCGCCTCCGGATCCACCCGTTCATCCGGTCGCGCTCGCGCCCTCCGGCGGCCGCCTCCCCGGCGGCCGAAGCACGCAGCAGGCGTACTCACCGCCAGGCCGCCGGACCACGCGCCGCCCCGCCGGCGCCGGGGCCCAGGCACCGGCGGGGCCCGGCGGCGGCTCCAGGGAACAGCCCACCCCTTGCCGACCCCCGCCAGCTCTCGGCGCTCGTCCACCCCCTCGGTCTTCACCTGGGTGATCAGCTGCTGGCTCTGGCTGACCGTCATCTCCGCCAACCTCGCCGAGGCCGTCGCCGAGGGGCGTGGCAAGGCCCAGGCGGAGCAGGCCGGCGCTGAACCCCGGGGCCACCCCTCCCGGGCGCGCCCGTGCGCCGGCTCGTGGCAGGCCGCCTGAGGTCAGTCGAGCCGGAAGCGGAGCCGGCAGATCACCGCGTCCGTGTCCCTACGGACCGCGTGGGAGACGATCGCGCCCCGCTGGTTCTGCAGCAGCCGCTGCCACAGGCGGGCCGGTTCCGCCTCCGGGATCAGGACCGTGATCCGGGCGTCTGGGTACGCGTGCGCCAGATGCCGTACGTACGCGGCGATGGGGCGGCCCAGACTGCGGCGCGCGGAGGACAGCCGTATCAGCTCGACGCCCGGGTCCCACAGCGCCCAGTCACGCTCCAGCGCCTCGCTCTGCGCGCGGTCGTCCGGGCCGGGGTGGCAGACCGTCACCGCACGGACGTCGTCGCCCAGGGAGACGGCGGCGGTGAGCGCCTCGGTGGTGAGGCGGGTGAGGGAGGAGACCGGGACGACGACCAAGGAGCGGCGGCGTTGCGGTGGGTCGGGGATACGGCCCAGACCGAGCCGCTCGCCGATCCTCCCGTACGCGCGGTGAACGCGCTCGAAGACGAGGACCAGCGCCGGCAGGGCGACGATGACGAGCCAGGCGCCGTCGTGGAACTTCGTGGCGGCGACGACGATCGCGCCGGCGCCGGTGAGCACGGCGCCCAGGCCATTGAGCGATGCCCGGCCTGCCCACTTCGGTCCTCGTACCCGGCGCCAGTGGATCACCATGCCGGTCTGGGCGATGGTGAATCCGACGAAGACACCGATCGCGAAGAGCGGGACGAGCGTGTTGGTGTCGCCACCGGAGAACACCAGCAGCAACGCGGAGACGACCGCCAGGGCGAGGACACCGTGACGGTGGACCTGGCGGTCGGCCTTGAGGGCGAAGACGTGCGGTACGTAGTTGTCCCGGGCCAGCAGGCCCAGGAGGACCGGCAGGCCGCCGAAGGAGGTGTTCGCGGACAGGGCCAGCAGCACCATGGTGGCGACCTGGACGACGTAGAAGCCGGCGTTGTGCCCGAGGGACGCGTCCGCCAGCTGGGCCAGCACGGTGACTCCTTCGACCGGCTGGAGCTCGAAGCGCGCGATGAGGACCGACAGCCCGATCAGCATGAGGCCCAGCAGCGCGCCGAGCGCGACCTCGGCGTGCTGGGCACGGCGTACGGCCGGGGCGCGGAAGGCGGGCACGGCGTTGGCGATCGCCTCGACGCCGGTCAGCGCCGAGCACCCCGACGCGAACGCCTTCAGCAGGAGCAGCGCGCCCACCGTGGTGGCGTTGTCGGCGACGACGGACACATGGCTGGCTGCCGCCTCCGCCGACGCCGGGGCGTCCCGCGAGAACCCGACGATGGTGAGGGCGAGGATCGCGCCGATGAAGACGGCTGTCGGGACGATGAAGGCCCGCGCGGAATCGACGATCCCCCGCAGATTGACGACCGTGATGACGACCAGCACGGCAAGGCAGAGCGCCAGTCGGTCGTCGTACAGCCCGGGGAACGCGGAGGTCAGCGCGGCGACACCGGCGGTGACGGCCACGGCGACGTTCAGGACGTAGTCCAGGACCAGGGAAGCGGCGGCCACCAGGCTCGTACGACGGCCCAGGTGCGCCCGGGCGACGGCGTAACTGCCGCCGCCGTCGGGGAAGGCGGCGATGACCTGGCGGTACGAGGCGACCAGCAGGGCCAGGAGCGCGGCGATGAGGAGGGTGACCGGCACGGTGAAGCCGAGGCCGTGTCCGCCTGCCGTGGCGAGGACGAGCACGATCGCCTCGGGTCCGTACGCGACGGATGCCATGGCGTCGAGGGACAGTGCGGCCAGCCCGGTGACGGCGGTGAGTTTGTGGCGGGCGCCGGGATCGGGGGGCTCCTCTACGCCGGTTGCGGCGCCGTTTTCCGAGGTCAGAGTGGTCATGCGGATCAGCGTGCGGGCGCGAGCGCGGGGCCGGGAACGGCGCTGGCGAGTCCTTGGCACGGAACGTCGATTTCTTCACGCCTCTTTGACGGGCGCGCGGCCCGGCCGTCAAAGAGGCGCTCACCCTCTGTCAGATACGCGTCAGGCCGGGGTGGTGGGCCCTCGGGAGGTCCACCGCGGCGGGCATGGGCTTCCCCGGCGCCTCGGGAGCAGCGAGGCGGACGGTCAGCGGACGGTGGCGGCGTCGGTGCCGGCGGGCGCGGCGACGCGTACGGGCGCGGCTGTCTTCTCCAGCACCTCGTCCGCGGTGACTCCGGGGGCGCTCTCCACCAGCACCAGGCCGTCCGGTGTGATGTCGAGGACGCCGAGGTCGGTGATGACGCGGTGGACGCATGCCTTGCCGGTGAGCGGCAGGGTGCAGTCGGTGACGATCTTGGGGTTGCCGTCCTTGGCGGTGTGCTCCATCAGCACGATGACGCGGCGGGCGCCGTGGACGAGGTCCATCGCGCCACCCATGCCCTTGATCATCTTGCCGGGGATCATCCAGTTGGCGAGGTCGCCCGAGGCCGACACCTGCATGGCGCCGAGGACGGCGGTGTCGATATGGCCGCCGCGGATCATGCCGAACGAGAGGGGAGAGTCGAAGAAGGACGCTCCGGGCAGCACGGTGACGGTCTCCTTGCCCGCGTTGATCAGGTCCGGATCGATGTCGGTCTCGTACGGGTAGGGCCCGGTGCCGAGGATGCCGTTCTCCGAGTGGAGGACGACGTGAACGCCCTGTGGGAGATGGCTAGGAATCAGGGTGGGCAGGCCGATGCCGAGGTTGACGTAGGAGCCGTGGTGAAGTTCGGCGGCCGCGCGGGCGGCCATGTCGTCGCGGGTCCAGCTCATGAGCGTACGGTCCTCTTCTCTGTCTGCTTGTCGATGGCCTGAGCCGGGGTGAGCGCGAGGACGCGCTGCACGAAGATGCCGGGCACGTGCACCCGGTCTGGATCGAGCGTGCCCGGGTCGACGAGCTCTTCGACCTCGGCGATGGTGATCCGCCCCGCCATCGCGGCCGGCGGGTTGAAGTTGGCGGCGGCCTTGCGGAAGACGAGGTTGCCGTGCCGGTCACCGCGCCAGGCCCGGACGAGCGCGAAGTCGGTGGTGATGCCGTGCTCCAGGACGCAACAGCGGCCGTCGAAGTCCCGTACCTCCTTCGAGGGCGACGCCACCGCGACGCTGCCGTCGGGCGCGTACCGCCAGGGCAGGCCGCCCTCGGCCACCTGTGTGCCCACGCCCGACGGAGTGTAGAACGCCGGGATGCCGCAGCCGCCCGCCCTTAGCCGCTCCGCGAGCGTGCCCTGCGGGACGAGCTCCACCTCCAGCTCCCCGGACAGGTACTGGCGGGCGAACTCCTTGTTCTCCCCCACGTACGAGCCGGTCACGCGCGCGATGCGCCCGTCGGCCAGCAGCACTCCCAGGCCCCGGCCGTCGACCCCGCAGTTGTTGGACACGACCTTCAGACCGGTGGCGCCCTGGGCGTGCAGCGCCTGGATCAGTACCTCCGGTACGCCGCTGAGGCCGAAGCCGCCGACGGCGAGGGACGCGCCGTCCCGGATGTCGGCGACCGCCTCGGCGGCGCTCGCACAGACTTTGTCCATGGGTGTCGCAGTGTCCTTTCAGGGTTGCTGTCGCTGAAGCGCGTCGGAGAGGGATTTGGCACCGCCGTGGGCGGTGTGGCCGCCGTCGACGGGGATCTCGGCGCCGCTGATGAACGACGCGGCGTCCGACAGGAGGAACACCACGAGGGGTGTGATCTCGTCGACGGTGCCGGTACGGCCGAGCGGCGTCTCGCGTATCTGCGCCTCGCGGAAGGCGGGGGCGGCCGAGGCGGTCATCTCGGTCTCGATGAAGCCGGGATGGATCGTGTTGACGCGGATGCCACGTGGGCCGAGTTCCGTGCAGGCGGTCTTCGACAGTCCGCGCAGGGCCCATTTGGAGGCGGTGTACGCGACCGGGTAGTGGCCGGTGAGGGCCGCGGCGGAGCCGACGTTCACGATCGACGAGCCCGGTGGCATCAGGGGCGCGAGGTGCTGGATGCCGAGGAGCGGGCCGGTGACATTGACCGCGTGGACGCGGGCGAAGTCGTCGGCGGTGACCTCGTCGAGGCGGGCGCGCCAGGTGACGCCGGCGTTGTTGACCAGGCCATGGATGTGGCCGTGCCGGGTGCGCAGTTCGGCGGCGAGGGCGGCCCAGTCCGTTTCGCTGGTGACGTCGAGGCGGCGGCAGCCGGGGGCGTGGGTCACGTCGGTGGCGACGACGGTGGCGCCCGCCTCCGCCAGGGCCTCGGCCTCGGCGGCGCCTTGGCCCCGGGCGGCGCCGGTGACGACCACGACCTTGCCGGTGAGTGATGTCACGGGCGGGCCCGGGGACGTTTGCGGGCGGTGGGCAGCGGGATCGGGTCCGCGCCGGGTACGACGGTGTTGGAGACGGTGCCGATGCCTTCGACGGTGAGCGTGACGGTGTCGCCGGGACGCAGCGGCGGCGGTGTCTGTCCGCCTCGTACGCCCCAGAGTTCGGCGAGGGAGCCGCCGTTTCCGCAGGTGCCCGAGCCGAGGACGTCACCGGGCATGACATACGTACCGCGCGAGGCGTACGCGACCATCTCCTCGAAGGTCCAGCTCATGTTGGACAGCAGGTCCTTGCCGACCACCTCGCCGTTCACCTCGGCGGTCAGAGCCAGGCGCAGGAAGCCGTCGGTGTCGCGGTAGGGCTCCAGTTCGTCGGCCGTGACGAGGACGGGGCCGAGTGTGGTGGCGCTGTCCTTGCCCTTGCAGGGCCCGAGGCCCACCGTCATCTCGACGGACTGGAGGTCACGGGCCGACCAGTCGTTGAAGATCGTGTACCCGATGATGTGGTCGCGCGCCTGCTCGGGGGTGAGATCACGGCCCTCGCGCCCGATGACGGCGGCCACTTCGAGCTCGAAGTCCAGCACCGACGAGCCGGGCGGCATCGGCACGTCGTCGTACGGGCCGATGACCGCGTACGGGTTGGTGAAGTAGAAGGTCGGAGCCTCGTACCACTGGTCCGGCACGCCGGCGGTGCCGTCGACGGAGCGGCGTACACCCTCCACGTGCTCCTCGAAGGCGACGAAGTCCCGTACGGCCGGTGGCTGGAGAGGCGGAAGCAGTGTCACGTCCCGCAGCTGCGGTCCGGCGGGTACGTCAAGAGTCGCGGCGCCCGCTTCACGGAGACGGCCCGTGCGGAGCAGGTCGAGGAGCGAGTCGTGGCCGGGGACGGGGTAGAGGTGGCCGTCGTCCTCGACGACGCCGAGACGCCGGCGGCCGAGATGTTCGTAGCTGGCGAAGCGCATGAGGGACTCCAGGGGTTGGGGGGCCGGGGGCGCGGCGGGCAGTCAGGGCGTTGACATGGGGTGCCGCGCCCCCGGGGTTCAGGGCGGGGTCAGACCGGCGGGGCGACGAACACGCCGCGGTCGACGTCGTTGAAGGACTCCTTCGCCACCAGCTCGTTCATCGGGTTGGCGGTTCCCCACTGGTCGGTGACCTCGGGCTGGGAGAAGTCGTAGACGTGCGGGTGCCAGGTGTCCTCGTCCAGCTCTTCCAGCTCGGTGGTGTACTCGACGGTGTTGCCGTGCGGGTCGAGGAAGTACGTGAAGGTGTTGTCGCCCGCCATGTGCCGTCCCGGGCCCCAGATCTTGCGGAACCCGGCGCGCATTACCCGGCCGGAGCCGCGCATGTACTCGTCGATGCCGCGCATCTCGAAGGAAACGTGGTGCAGGGAGGTGTGCGGGCCCTGGGCGATGGCCATGGAGTGGTGCTGGGAGCTGATCCGCATGAAGTGCATGACCTCGCCCATGTGCGGGGAGCTGAGGGTGTCGCTCAGCGCGAAGCCGAGGAACTGCTCGTACCAGGCCCTGGTCCGGTTCAGGTCCGGGGAGTTGAGCACGACGTGGGAGAGGCGGACCGGGATCGCTTCCTTCTCCTCTACCCGGCGGTGCCGGCGGGCCTCGACGTCGGCGGAGACCTCGATGGTGCGGCCGTCGACGTCGAAGAAGCGGAAGCCGTAACCGCCGCCCGGGGTGTCGACCTTCCCCGGCCGGGAGATCAGCTGGACGCCTCCGGCGAGGAGCCGTTCGGCGAGGGTGTCGACGTCGGCCGGGGAGGCGGCGCCGTACGAGACCAGGTCGAGGCGCTTCTCGTCGGCCTTGCGCAGCCGGACGACGTAACTCTCGGGCGAGCCCTCGGCGGCGAGGAAGGAGATGCCGGAGTCCTCGGCGACCTTGGTCAGGCCCCAGACACCCGCGTAGAAGTCGAGCTGCTTGTCGTAGTCGGGCACGGCGAGGTCGACGTGCCGCAGATGGGTGAGCAGACGCATGTCAGTCCTTCCGGAGGATCGGGCGGAGGAGGGCCGCGGCGTTGGCTCCGCGTACGGCGTGGAAGTCGGCATCGGGCAGTCCGGCGGCGCGCAGGGCGCCCACCGGATCGTCGGTGCCCATGTCGAAGGGGAAGTCGGAGCCCAGCAGGACGCGGTCCGGCCCGGCCACGCGCACCAGCTCCCGCAGGACGGCCGGGTCGTGCACCAGCGAGTCGAACCACAGGCGCTTCAGGTAGCTGCTCGGCTCCTGCGCGCAGCCGCGCGCGTCGGGGCGGGCACGCCAGGCGTGATCGGAGCGGCCGATGTGGGTGGGGAGATAGCCGCCCCCGTGCGCGGCTATCAGCTTCAGGCCCGGGTGCCGGTCGAGGACGCCCGAGAAGATCAGGTGGGAGAGGGCGACGGCGTTCTCGGTGGGCTGGCCGACGGTGTTGGACAGGTACCAGCGGTCGAGGCGCTCGTCGAGGGTGCAGCCGAAGGGGTGCAGGAAGACGACCGCTCCGGTGTCGGCGGCGCGGGCCCACAGCGGTTCGTACGCCGGGTCGGACAGTTCGCGGCCGGGGGCGTGGGAGGAGATCTCGATGCCCACCAGGCCCTGGTCGAGGGCGTGTTCGAGGGCCTCGGCGGCGAGCTTCGGGTGCTGGAGCGGGGCCAGGCCGAGGCCGTACAGCCGCTCCGGCGCCTGGGCGCAGTGCGCGGCGGTGCCGGTGTTGGCCAACTCGTAGACGGCTCGGGCGAGTTCCTCGTCGGCCCAGTAGTGGTAGTGCGACGGGGAGGGGGAGACGAGCTGGATGTCGACCCCCGCCGCGTCCATGGCGGCCAGCCGCTCGGTCGCGTCCGTGAGCAGCGGGATACGGCTGCGGACCATGGGGCCGTTGACGGCCAGGGCCTCGCGGCCGTTGCGGCGGGCGTCGAGGGCGCGGGCCCCGTCCAGGGCGGGGTGTCCGGCCACGGCCTGGTCCACCTGTGGGAGCAGGAGGTGGGCGTGGACGTCGACGGTGGGGGAGGTGGTCACGGCTGCTCCTTGAGGGCCGTCATCGTGCGCCCGATCAGCCCGGGCACGTCCGCGTCGCGTACCCCGTCCAGCAGCCACTGGCCGAGCTGCACCGAGGCGTCGACGACCGTCCGTACGCGGGGCAGGCGGCGGGCGTGGTAGTCGGTGAACAGCCGGTCGTCCCAGTCGGCGCGGGTGGTCAGCAGCTCGGCCAGGACCGAGACGTCCTCCAGGGACATGGCGGCGCCCTGCGCGAGGGTCGGGGGGCAGCAGTGCGCCGCGTCGCCGACGAGCACGACCCGGCCCCGGTGCCACGGCCCCTCGACCAGCAGCCGGTCGAACCAGGTGTAGTTGACCTGTGCGGAGTCGGTGATCGAGGCCCCGATCTCCTCCCACGCCCCTCCGTATCCGGCGGCCAGGGCCCGCATCTCCTCGGCGTACGCGGACGGGGACAGGGTGGCGCGGTCGCGGTTGCGCTCCACCAGATAGGCGTAGACGGTGTCCTCGCTCGTCGGGCAGTACCCGGCGATGAAACAAGGGCCGCCGTAGGCGATCTCGGTGCGTTCCACGTGCCGGGGGCGGGGCGCGGGGGTGCGCCAGATCGCCATGCCGGTGGGTGTGGGCCTGTCCTCCATGCCGACCAGCGAGCGGGTGGTGGAGTTCAGGCCGTCCGCGGCGACCACCAGGTCGTAGCGGCCTTCGCCGCCGTCCGAGAAGCGGACGTCGACGCCGCCCTCGTCCTGGTGCAGGGAGGTGACGGTCGTGCCGAGCCGGACCTGGGCGCCGGAGGCCCGTACCGCGTCGATGAGGAGGCGTTGCAGTTGGGGGCGCCGCATGCCGACGGTGGCCGGCAGGTCGTCGCCGCCGGTGCGGATGTCCTTCTGTACGTGCAGGACGGTGCCGTCGCCGGCGATGATGCCGAGCTCGTGGAAGGGGAATCCGAGGTCGCGGACCTGGTCCCAGACGCCGATCTCGCGCAGGACGCGCAGGGCGTTGCCCTGGAGGGTGATGCCGGAGCCCGCGGTGGCGTTCCAGTCGGCCTTGGCCTCGACCAGGTCGACGGCGACGCCGGCGCGTCTGAGCAGGACGGTGAGGCCGTTTCCGGCGGTGCCTCCGCCGACGACGAGGACGGTACGGGTGTGGCTCATGTTCGGGTTCCTCCCCTGGCTGGGTGGCTACTTCACGGCGATCGGGTTGACCGGTGAGCCGACGGCTCCGGTGACGGGCAGGGGGGCGGCGGTGAGCCAGAACTCGTACACGCCGTCGTGGGCGCAGTCCTCGGCGAGCGCGTCCGGGTCCCACATCTCGCCGATGAGCAGGCCCATGTTGGGGATGGCGACCTGGTGCAGCGGCTGGAAGGCGTGGTCGAACTCGTTGGGCCGGACCTCGAAGCCCCACGTGTCGGTGGCGATCGCGGCGATCTCCGTGCGGTGCAGCCAGCTCGCGGTGGTGAAGGACAGGCCGGGTGACGCGCCGCCCGCGTACTCGCCCCAGCCCTCGCGGCGGGCGCGGGTGAGCCGTCCGGTGCGTACGACGACGATGTCACCCCGGCCCACCCGCAGGCCGTGCGCCTCGGCGGTGGCGGTCAGGTGCTGCTCGGTGATGGCGAACCCGTCGGGCAGTTCGCCGTTCTCGCCGATGACCCGGCCGACGTCGAGGAGTACGCCGCGCCCGGCGACGTACGGGGCCATGTGCTCGATGCCGGTGACCTGGTCGCCGTCGGAGGTGACCGTCTTCGCGGCGTCCCGGCCGTTCCACGCCTTGCCGTGGTCGAAGATGTGCCCGAGCCCGTCCCACTGGGTGGAGCACTGCAGCGGCATGGCGATCACGTCGTCGGCGCCGCCCAGGCCGTGCGGGAAGCCCTGGTTGCCGAGGGCCGCGTCCGTACCGGTGTCCAGCATCGTGTGCACCGGGTTGGTGCGGCGGCGCCAGCCCTTCTGCGGGCCGTCCATGTCGAACCGCTGCGACAGGGAGAAGCTCGCCCCTCGGCGTACGAGCGCGGCGCCCTCGCGACGCTTGCCCTCGTCCAGGAAGTTGAGCGTGCCCAGCACGTCGTCCGCGCCCCAACGCCCCCAGTTGGAGTACGCCTTGGCGGCCTCGGCTATCGCGCCCTCGGGATCGGTGCGGTCGATCACGACGCCTCCTCAGCGACGCAGCGGGTGCGCTGCGTACCGAGTCCGGTGATCGTGCCCTCCATGACGTCGCCGTCCCGCAACAGTCGGCCCCAGTGCATGCCGTTGCCGGCCGGGCTGCCTGTCAGCACCAGGTCGCCGGGCAGGAGCCGAGCGGTCTGGGAGGCGTACGAGATCAGGCGCGCGACACCGAAGATCATGTCCTTCGTGGACTCGTCCTGCATGGTCTCGCCGTTCAGCTTCAGCGTGACGTGGAGGTCGGCGGGGTTGGCGAGGGACTCGGCCGGGACCAGGTAGGGGCCGAGCGGGGTGAAGCCGGGGGCGTTCTTGGAGCGCAGCCAGTCGGTGCCGATGGCGGGCATGTCCCGGCGGAAGACGGAGGCGCGGTCGGTCAGGTCGTTGGCGATGGTGTAGCCGGCGACGTGCTCCAGCGCCTCCTCGACCGGGACCCGGTAGGCGGGCTTGGAGATGACGGCTGCCAGCTCCAGCTCCCAGTCCGGCTTCTCGCACCAGTCGGGCAGGACCACGTCGTCGTACGGACCGGTGATCGCGCTGGGCAGTCCGATGAACACGTAGGGGAGGTCCTCGGCGGCGCGCCGGTCCATGATCTCCGCGATCTCGGCCCGTGCCTCGCCCTCCGTGCGCGGGTCGTCGGGCGAACGGTGCGCCATCTCCAGGTCGATGACGTGCTGCCGGTAGTTGGCGCCGGACTGGAAGACCTGCCGCGGCTCGACCGGGGCGTGCACATGCAGCTCGTCGAGCGGTCGCCGCTCCCCCGATCGGGAGGCGGCGAGGTCGCGCAGGCGTGGCAGCAGGGTGTCCCAGTGCTCCAGGAGCGTGACGACGGTCAGGTCCGGGTCGTCCAGCGCCGCGCGCAGGTCGAGCACCTCGCCCTCGGGCGCGACCAGGCCCGGGTAGGCGGGGGTGCCGGATCCGCGGACGGAGAACGTACCGAGGGCGAAGGGACCGGAGAAGAGGGCGGCAGATGCTGCGGGTTTCACGAAGATGTCCTCCCGATTGCGATGGGACTAATCTGGCCCGGGCACTATGGATAAGGGAAATAGATTCGCTGGATGCATCCCATCCATGCCGTGGATGTACGGCGACCATCGCACCTGGGGAAGCACGCACCATGAACCTGGCCAGCCTGGACCTCAACCTCGTCATTGCTCTGCGGGCCCTTCTCGAGGAGCGCAGCGTCACGCGTGCCGGGCAGCGCGTCGGGCTGAGCCAGCCCGCCATGAGCGCCGCCCTGGCCCGGTTGCGCCGTCACTTCGACGACGACCTGCTCTCCCGCATCGGCAGCCGGTACGAACTCACCGCCCTGGGGCAGGTCCTCCTGGACCGCAGCGCCACCGCCTGCGATCTGCTGGAACGCGTCTTCACCAGTCAGGCCGACTTCGATCCGGCCCATGAGGCCCACACGTTCACCCTCATCGCCTCCGACTACGCCGTGGCGGTCTTCGGCGCCGAGCTGGCCCGCACGATCCACGCCGAGGCCCCGGGCATCCGTCTGCGCTTCCAGCAGACGCCCACGGACGTCACCGAGAACACCGGGACGCTGCTGAGCACGGTCGACGGACTGTTCATGCCACACGGCGTCATCAGCGGCTTCCCCACGGTCGAGCTGTACGGCGACCGCTGGGTCTTCCTCGTCTCGGAGGACCATCCCGACGTGGGCGAACGGCTTGCGCTCGACGACCTGCGCCGTCTGCCGTGGGTGACGTACCAGCGCACGTACGACGCGCCCGCGGTCCGGCAGCTCGGCATGCTGGGCATCGAACCGAGGACGGAGGTCTCCGTCGACAGCTTCCAGGCGCTGCCCTGGCTCGTCGCCGGGACCCGCCGCATCGCCCTCATCCAGGAACTCCTCGCCGACCGGCTGCGTGGCGTGGCTCCCGTACGCGTAATGGAGTGCCCCTACGAAGCCGTACCCGTGCAGGAGGCCCTGTGGTGGCATCCCGTGCACACGCACGACGCCGCCCACATCTGGCTCCGCGAGACAGCCCAGCGGGTCGCGCTGTCCGCGTTCTCGTCCCCGGCTCATCCACGGCCCGAATGACGCTCATCAGGGATATCGATGGAGCAGGGGCTAGGCGGCACTGACGGCCTCGCCCATAGTCGTGGCAGTTGCCGAGGCCCGCTCCTTGACGGGCCGTTTCCCCGAGGTCCGTGGCGTTGCGTGTCCTGGTCGAGGGGAGGCCGTCTTCCTCCTGTCGCCGCCATGTGGAGCCTCGTATGCCCGAACCGGTTTCCCCCTCCCCGTCCCCCGCCCCGTCCGCCGTCGTGGACGCCGACACGCCGGGCGCCGACACTCCGGGCGCCGCGGCGCCTTCCGGTGCGGCGCATCGGCTGCGCGTAACGCTGCTGATGGCCGGCAGCTGTCTGCCGATCCTGGGCGCGGTCCTCATCGCTCCGGTGCTGCCGAGGATGCAGGACCACTTCGACGGTGTGGCCGGTGCGAAAGCGCTGGTTCCCGTCGCACTGACGATCCCGGCCCTCGCGCTCGCCCTGCTCGCCCCTTTCGCCGGCGTGATCGTGGACCGGCTGGGCCGCAAACGGCTGCTGGTCGTCGCGACCGTGCTGTACGCCGTCTTCGGCACCGCCCCGCTGTGGCTCGATTCCCTTGGGGCGATCGTCGCGAGCCGGGCGCTGGTCGGTGTCGTCGAAGCGGCGATCATGACCTGCTGTACCACGCTGATCGGCGACTACTACAGCGGGCGCACGCGTGATCGCTACCTCGCTCTGCAGACGATGTGCGCCTCCGCCTCCGCGACGGCCTTCTTCGTACTCGGCGGAGTGGTGGGTTCGGCCGGCTGGCGGGCCCCGTTCTGGATCTACGCCGTCAGCCTGCTGATCGCTCCCGCCATGGCCGCCTTCCTTCCCAGGCCGAAGTCCGGCGGTGAGGCGGCTTCCGCCGGTGCGTCGCAGCGGCCGGCTCCGTTTCCTGCACGGCGGCTGGCGGGGATCTGCGGGCTGACCGTCTTCGGCGCCATGGTCTTCTACACCGTTCCGGTCGAAATGGCCTATCTGATGGACGACTTGGGGGTGGAATCCACGGGTGTCATCGGGGCGGCCACCGCGATCGCGAGCGCCGCGACCGTGACCGGCTCCCTCGCCTTCACCAGGTTCTCCGGCACACCGGCGCGCAGGCTCCCCGCCGTATTCGCGCTGTGCGCGGCCGGGTTCGTGGTGATGGCCCTCGCCGGCAACCCCGCTGTTCTGGTCGTCGGGGCCGTCCTCAACTGCCTCGGTACAGGCATCCTCCTGCCCTCCCTTCTCACCCTGGCCATGTCCAAGCTCGATTACGCGGACCGCGGCCGAGGCACTGGACTGTGGCTGGCCGCCTTCTTCGGGGGCGAGTTCGTGTGCCCGCTCGTACTGCTGGCCCTGGAGGGCGTCGTAGGCAGCCTGGCCGCGGCCGTCGGCGTCCTCGGCCTCACCTCGGCGGCAGTGGGCGGCGCGCTGCTGCTCTTCGTCCGTCGCGGGGCGGCGGCCGCGGGGAGTGCCCCGCAGACGTAGCCGGTCCGCTCGGCACGTCCCTCGTACCCAGCAGGTCCCTCATGTCCAGCGAGCAAGGAGTGTGTCCACTGTGTGTGATGTCGTCGCGCGGGTCCTCGGCCAAGGCGATGCCCTTCCGGAGTCCGGCCGCCGCCGGTTCCTGCAAGCCCTCGGAGCCACCGCGGCCGCGGGCGGACTGGTGGCGGCGGGCGCGCAGCATGCCGCGGCGCGATCCGTACAGCACCGCCCCGGAGCCGACGGGCACCGGACCCGGCTGGTGCTCCTGGGGACCGCGGGCGGGCCGGCCTGGATCGACGGAGCCCGGTGCGGCGTCTCCAGCGCCGTGGTCCACCGGGGCCGGGTCCACCTCGTGGACCTGGGGGCGGGTGCGCAGCAGCGCCTCGTGCAGAGCGGCCTCGGCGGGCGCAGCGGCCTCGGCTCCTCACTGTCGGCCGTGCGGGCCGTCTTCCTGACCCACCTGCACAGCGACCACGTCACCGACTGGCCCGCTCTCTACGCGACCGGGCCGATGAACATCGTGGGACGCGCCCTGCCCCCGATCGAGGTGTTCGGACCGGGAGACCGCGGCATCCTGCCGCGGGTGTTCCCCCCGGGCAGGCCCGCGCCGCCGGTGTTCAACCCCGAGGACCCCACACCGGGGATCTCCGCCATGACCGGCTACCTGCGGAAGGCGTTCGCGAACGACTTCAACGACCGGGCGCGGGACTCCAACTTCACCGGCCCGGACAGGCTGTTCTCCGTACACGACATCGACCTGACCGGCATCTGGGACATCGACCCGCAGGGCAAGCCGCCCAGGCTCAGGGCTCCCATCCCGGTGTGGGAGGACGACGATGTCCGGGTGACGGCCACGCTGGTCGACCACCACCCCACGGCACCCGCCTTCGCCTACCGGTTCGACACCCCGGACGGCTCGGTCGTGTTCTCCGGGGACACCGGCGTCAGTGACAACCTCATCGACCTTGCGCAGGACGCCGACTATCTGGTCCACGAGGTCATCGACCCCGTGTTCGTCGACCGGCTCGTCTCGACCCTGCCGGCGGAGATCGGCGATCCGCTGCGCGAGCACCTGCTCGCCGCCCATACGACCATCGAGCAGGTGGGCCGCGACGTGGCGGAGCCGGCCGGAGCCAGGAACCTGGTGCTCAACCACCTCGTTCCCGGCAACAACGCCACCCGCCGCTGGAAGGCGGCGCAGCGCGGCTACTCCGGCCGGCTCATCGTCGGCGAGGACCTGCTTCAGCTGCCCGTGGGCGGATCCTGACCGTCCTCAGTGTGGGGCAGCGGTCTGCGGGTTCCGTCGTACGCCGACCGAGGCGAGGACGGCACCGGCCACGCACAGTACGCCGGTGACGAGGGCGGCGGTGTGGACTCCGTTGACGAACGCCTGGCCGCTGCCCTCGACCACCGCGGCCTTGAGCCGCACGGGCATGTCGCCGCTGACCGGCGCGACGCCCATCGCCACCGCGTCCTTGGCCCCGTACAACCGCTCGGCCACGGGCGCGGGCACCCCGGCACCGGCCAGCTCGCCGGTCAGGGTGGAGCCGACCCGGCTGCTGATGAGGGAGACGAGTACGGAGGTGCCGAGCGCCCCGCCGACCTGGAGTGCCGTGGCCTGGAGGCCGCCCGCCACTCCGGCGTCCTTGACGGGCGCGTTGCCCACGATCGCGTCGGAGGAGGCGCCATCACCATGCCGAGGCCGAGGGCGATGAACGGCGGCCACATCGCGGCGTACGAGGAGTGCACGCCCCAGCCGAGCATCGCGAAGGACGCGGCACCCTGGAGCACCATGCCGAGCGGCATCGTCAGCCGGGCGCCGAACTTCTCGGTGAGCTTGGCGTCGCCCAGCGGTGAGGCGACGACGGAGGCGAGGCTGAGCGGCAGGGTGCGCACACCGGCCTCGACGGGAGTGAAGCCTCGTACGTTCTGGAGGTACAGCATCACGAAGAAGATCACACCGAGGAGGACGAAGAAGTTGACCGCGGTGATGATCGTGCCGATGGTCAGCGCCGGGCTGCGGAACAGCCGCATCGGGAGGAGAGGGTGCTCGACACGTGTCTCGCACCAGCCGAACACCAGCAGGATCACGATGGCGACGGCGAGCGTGCCCAGCGTCGAGCCCGAACTCCAGCCCCACGTCTCGCCCTTGACCACGCCGAAGACGACGACGAGCAGACCGACCGCCAGCAGGACGACACCGGGGACGTCGAAGCGGTGCCGGCCGCCGGAGTTCTTGCTCTGCGGCAGCGCGAGCGCGCTGAAGACGAGCGCGAGGACGCCGATCGGGGCGTTGATGTAGAAGACGGACTCCCGGGTGACGTGCTCGACGAGCAGCCCGCCGACGATGGGGCCGAGCGCGGTGGACACGGACGACACCATGGCCCAGATGCCGACCGCCAGGCCGAACTTCTCCGGCGGGAACACCGCCCGCAGCAGCCCGAGGGGGTTGGGCATCAACAGGGCGCCGAAAAAGCCCTGGACGGCGCGGAAGGCGATGACGCCCTCGATGGAGCCCGCCAGGCCGATGGCGACAGAGGCGAGGGTGAAGCCGGCGACGCCGATCAGGTAGTAGCTGCGCCGCCCGAAGCGGTCACCGAGCTTGCCGCCGAGGATCAGCGCGGCGGCCAGGGCGCGGCCACCTGCCCACGTGCAGCGGCGGGCGCTGTCCGGCTGCGACGGCCGCTCCGGTGCGTCAGCGGCGGACATAGCTGCCGGACGGCTCGCCCACCACGGCGCCGTCGCGGTAGGCGACGCGGCCGCCGACGATGGTGGTGACCGGCGAGCCGCGCAGCTCCACTCCGTCGAACGGGCAGTGGTCCTGGCCGGACAGCGGGAGGTCCGCGGACACGGTCTGCCGCTTGTCGGGATCGGCCACGACGATGGCCGCGTCGGCGCCGGCGTGGCCGGGTCGGCGACGCTACGACGGAACGGTCGCGCCGGAGTGCGACTCGTCCGGCTCGGGTTCCTGCAGCGGCTCGCCGAGCTGCTCGCGCAGGTAGTTCCAGACCACCGCGAGCAGCGCGGCCACCGGTACCGCGAGCAGGCTGCCCACGATGCCGGCCAGGCTGCCGCCCAGGGTGACCGCCAGGAGGACCACCGCCGCGTGCAGGCCGAGCCCGCGGCTCTGGATCATGGGTTGGAACACGTTGCCCTCGAGCTGCTGCACCACGACGATGATCGCCAGCACGATCAGCGCGTCCGTCAGACCGTTCGAGACCAGGGCGATGAGCACCGCGACCAGACCGGCGAAGAGGGCCCCGACGATCGGCACGAACGCGGACACGAAGGTGAGTACCGCGAGCGGCAGCACCAGCGGGACCTCCAGGACCCACAGACCGATGCCGATGAGAACGGCGTCGAGCAGACCGACGAACGCCTGGGAGCGCACGAACGCGCCGAGGGTCTCCCAGCAGCGGGCGGCCACGACCGGGACGTCCGTGGCGAGGCGACCGGGGAGCTGGCGGGTCAGCCATGGCAGGAACCGCGGGCCGTCCTTGAGGAAGAAGAACATCAGGAAGAGCGCCAGGACGGCGGTCACGACGCCGTTGACCACGGTGCTCACCCCGGTGACCACCGCGGTGACCATGCTGCCGATGCTGTCCTGGACACGGGCGACGGCCGTGTCCAAGGTACCGGTGATCTGGGCGTCGCCGATGTTCAACGGCGGCCCGGCGGCCCACTCGCGCAGCCTTTGAATGCCCTCGACCACGCCGTCGGCCAGCTCGCCGGACTGCGACGCCACCGGAACCGCGATCAGCGCCACGATGCCCGTGACCACGAGCAGGAACAGCACCGTCACCACCGACGCGGCCAGGGCCGCCGGCCACCCGCGGCGACGCAGGAAGCGGGCCAGGGGCCAGGTCAGTGTGGTGAGGAGCAAGCCCACTATGAGAGGCCAGACGACCGACCACATCCGCCCCAGCAGCCATAGGGCCGCCGAAGCCGCCAGGAGGACCAACAGCAATTCGACGGAGACACGTGCCGATGTGCGCAGCGCGGCGGCGGTTTTCGCGGAACTCAACCAAGCAGGCATGGCAGCACCTTATGTACTCCCGACGCGCCCTGCGGAACCCGCGCCGGCCTGCCCGGCCGCCGGAGCCGATGTGGGGCCTCCCGCTGCGGAAGGCCCCACATCACCGCGCCGGGATCCCCGGAGGCGTTGGCAGCGACAGTCGCAACCGCTGGCCGCCTCCCGCCGGGGCCCGGCAGGTGAGGTCCTTGGCCGGCAGCCTGCCGGTGGTCGGGTAGACCGTGGTGGTCTTGTCTGCGCAGGGCTTGGAACCGTAGATGCCGTGGCCCTCTCCCCTCAAGGAACACCATGCGCGAGCCCTTCATGGCCCGGCGCAGGCCCTGCCCGCTGGTCAGCGGGGTCTGGGAGTCCCACTCGTTGTGCAGGATGAGCGCGCCGACCTTGTTGTCCACCGTGGTGGCGGGCTCGCTGCCGTTCTCCCAGAACGCACACGGCTTGATGTGGGACGCGAAGTCGCCGTACAGCGGGTACCTGACCTTGCCGCGGATCGCGTCGCGGCGGTACTGCTCGGGGTCACGCGGCCATGCCCGGGTGTCGGCACACACGACGGCCCAGAAGCTCGCGTCCCCGTTGTCCGCCGGGACGGCGCGGGCGAACGCCGGCGGTACGGGGCTCGGCGACGAGCCGCGGTCCGGTGACGGGGCCGGCTTCTCGCCCGAGGCGGCCTTCTTCAGCTCGGCGGCCCTCTCGGCAGCGCTCTGCACGTAGAAGAAGACGGCCCGCTCTGCGCGGATGTCGTCACCGGTCATGGAAGTCCCGTCGAGGTCTATGGGCTTGCGGTCGGCTCGGGCGACCAGGTCCCAGAACCTCTTGCGGACCCTTGCCGGGGTGTCGCCCAGCCGGTACGTGGGGTGGCGCTGGGCGGTCCACTCGCTCCACCGCGTGAACGCGGGCTCCCGCTCCCTCTGCCCACCTGGATCATGCCCCGCCAGACGCGCTGGGGGTCGACGGCGCTGTCCAGTACGAGCCGGTCGGCCCGCCGGGGAACATCTGCGTGCAGACGGCTCCGAGGTAGGTTCCGTACGAGTACCCCAGGTAGGAGATCGTCTTCTCGCCCAGCACACCGCGGATGACGTCCATGCCGCGGGCCGTGTGCGGGTGGTGAGGTGGGGCAGAGCTGCCCCGCCCTTGGCCCGGCACTTGTCGGCCACCGTACGGGCCCACTTCACGTCCTTGGCGTACGTTGCGGCCTTGTACGGCCGCTGCCAGTCCCGTTCGTCGTCGGTCAGACCGCAGCCGACCGGCGTACTCCGGCCGACGCCCCGCGGATCGAAGCCGATGAGGTCGTTGCTTCTTCACGGCGGCGGGAAGCTCGGGCCCCAGGTACAGGGGCATGTCCAGGCCCTGTCCGCCAGGGCCTCCGGGGTTGAGCAGCGGCACACCGCGACGTTCTTCGGCGCTGCTCGCCTTCATCCGCGACACCGCGAGGTCGATCTGCTTGCCGCCGGGACGGCTCTAGTCGAGCGGGACCTTGAGGGTTGCGCATGGGAAAGCGGAGGGGCTCTGCGCATCACAGCGCTTCCAGCGGGGCTTCTGCTGCATACGTGAGTCCCGGCCTCCCCGGCGCCGCTGGTCACGACAGACAGATGCAGAACTCGTTGCCCTCGGGGTCCTGCCAGACCTGCCAGAGGTCCTCGTGCATCTCCCCCACCGCCGTGGCCCCCAGCGCCGCAGCACGGGCGACGGCCTCGGCGAAGTCGTCGGCGACCACGTCCACATGGACGCGGTTCTTGACGGTCTTGGGCTCCGTGACGCGCTGGAGGGCGAAGCCGCAGCCGAGACTGATCCAGTCCTCCTCACGACGGGTGATCTCCAGATCGAGCAACCCGCTCCAGAAGCGGGCAAGGCGATCGGGGTCCTTGGCGTCGATGACGATGCCGCTGAGGCGAATACCCATGCTGCGTACCTCGTGGTGGTGACGGACGACCAGGGCCGGACGTGCAGAGTATCGACGGCAGCGGAAGCGTGGCGTTCCGAAGTGGTCTTCGCCGACCGCTTCGTCGTTGAGGGCGCCCGACCTCGACGTCGAGGGCCACGACGCGTGGCGCGGCACAGTGTCACTCGCCGTGCGAGCAACTGTTCCGCCGGGTCGGGTTCGGTTTCCCTGACCAGGCCGACGGCGCTGCGGTGCAGGGCAGTGGGGTCGGTGATCCGCACCCGCGCCGCGTAGTGCGGTGAACGAAGCCATGAGGGGCGACCCAATGGCACACTTGTGCTCTCGGAGTGGTTGAGTACCTCTGGAGGGGGAGATCGTCTTGGATCCTGCTGTCGCGGCCGTCGCCGCCACCGCCGCGACCACGCTCGTCACCGCGATGACGACGGACGCGTGGGGGCACACCAAACAGGGCTTCATCCGCCTGCTCGGGCTGGGCCGAGCCGACGAAGGCACGGGTGCCGAGGCGGAGTTGGAACAGGCACGTGAAACCGTTCTCACCGCCTACGAGCGGGGCGACGAGTCGGCCCTGGGCGCGGCGCACGACGCCTGGGCGGCCCGGCTCGGGGCGGCCCTTGAGGCGAATGCCGACCGCTCGGCCGAGTACGAGGGGCTGTTGCGCGAGCTGATCGTCGGGCAGCCCGGCGCCGACGGTGAGATCCGCGCCCTCGGGGCGGCGCTGCGCAGGACGGGGACCGGGGGCGTCTACAGCCAGGTGATCCACAACGGTGGGGCGGGCGCGCAGGGTCCGGGGGCCGGCGTGACCGTCAACAACCACCATTATGCGCCCGGTGGTTCGCCGGCCCAGGCACCGATCGGTGAATCTTGACCGAGCCGCGCTACGAACAGCACCTCGCCGCCGGCGCGGCGGCGGCACAGGGCCCGAACGCGACCGCGACCGTCAACCACTACTACGGGACGCGGCTGCCCACGATCGAGGCGTTACCCGCCCCGGCCGCCCCGGACACCGCATGGCTGATGGCTCAGCCGAGCCGTCTCCTCGACGCGCGTAACCACGTCGTCCCCTTCATCGGGCGGGAGACCGAGCTTGAGCGGCTAGGGCAGTGGCGGGAGGCGCAGGACGCGCGGCTTTCGGTGCTGCTGCTCCACGCTCCCGGCGGCGCGGGCAAGACCCGGCTCGCCATGGAGTTCGCCGAACGATCCCGGAGCCCGGGCCTGCCGGCGGCCGAGCGGTGGCAGGTCCTGCAGGCGGGTTTCCGGGGCGGAGGATCGCCCCCGGGCCACGTGGCCGCCTCGCCCGCAGAGGGGGCCGGTGTGCTGCTCGTCGTCGACTACGCCGACCGCTGGGCGCACAGCGAGTTGGAACGCCTGCTCTCCGAACCCGTCCTGCACCAGCAGCGGCCCACACGTGTCCTCCTGATCGGCCGCACGGTCCGCTGGTTCGCGGCCCTTCGAGGTGAGCTCGCCGACCGCCGCGCCGCCACCGGCGACCTGCTCCTTCCCTCCCTGGACGCGGACCGGCCGCGGATGTTCACCGCCGCTCGGGACCGCTTCGGAGCAAGCGACTTGTACGACCTGCCGGACACGGCGAGCGTCGAACCGCCCGCTTCCCTGGACCGCCGTGACTTCGGCCTGACGCTGAACCTGCACATGGCCGCCCTGGTCTCCGTCGACGCCCACACGCGCGGTGAGCGGCTGTCCCTCGCGGAGCCGCACGAGCTGTCGGCGTACCTCCTGGACCGCGAATACCGGGCATGGCAGCGGCTGTTCGACGCCGGTGGGCACGGGCAGGACTACCGAACCCGGCCCGCGGTCATGGCCAAGGCGGTGTTCACCGCCGCACTCACCGGTGCGGTGAGCCACGACACCGGGACGCGGGCGCTGCGCACCCTCGATCTGCCGGGCCATCCGCAGGAACTCCTCCTCGACCACCGGTTCTGCTACCCGCCCTCCGACCGCGAACTGGTGCTGGAGCCGCTCTACCCCGACCGGCTCGCCGAGGACTTCCTCGGCCTGCTCACCCCCGGGCACGACATCAGCGCGTACGACCCGGACCCGTGGGCGAGCGGTGTCCCGGCCGCCCTGCTGGACGGTGAGCTGAAGCCCACCGTGGCCCCGCGGGCCGTGACGTTCCTGGCGTCCGCCGCCGACCGATGGGCCCATATCGGCGAGCGGGTGCTCTACCCCTTGCTGCGCGCCGAACCCGGCCTCGCGATCGCCGCCGGCAGCCCTGCCCTGACCGCGCTCGCCGCTCTCGCCGACGCGGGCGGCGCGGGCGGCGCTGCCGAGGGGGACCTCGACCCCTCCCTGCTCGCGATCCTGGAGGCCGTCGAAGCGGAGCTGCCCTCGGGCCGCCACGCGGATCTCGACAGCGGAATCCTGGCCGTCGTCGAGACCCTGATCGCGCACCGTCTGGCCGTGACCACGGACCTCGGTCAACGCGCCTGGCTGTACGGTACGTTGGCGTGGCGCCGGGCCAACGCCGGCCGCCGGGAGCAGGCGGTCGCCCCCGCCGAGGAGGCCGTGCGCCTGCACCGTGAGCTCGCCAAGAGCGACCCCGGCCACCTTCCTCAGCTGGCGAACTCCCTCAGCGTGTTCGGCGACCGGCTGTCCGCCGCGGGCCGCTGGGAGGAGGCACTGTTCGTCGCCGAGGAATCCGTGGCGATCAGCCGCCGTCTGGCCGACGCCGACCGCGCCGCTCACCAGGACCGCCTGGCGGGCTCGCTGGCGGGGCTCGGCAACCGGCTTTCCCGGCACGGCCGCCCCGAGGAGGCCCTGGCCGTCACGCAGGAGGCGGCCGAGCTGTACCGGCGCCTGGCCGCCGCCGACCCCGTGTACCGGCCCGACCTGGCCGGGCTGCTCAACAACCTGGGGCTGCGCCTGATCGACGCGGGCCGCATCGATGAGGGCCTTGCCGCCAGTGAGGAGGCGGTCGGGCTGTACCGGCGCCTGGCCGCTGCCGACCCTGATGCCGAGCGGCACCACTTCGCCATGTCGCTCGCCAACCTCGGGGTCGCGCTGCGTG
Source organism: Streptomyces sp. CB03238 (assembly GCF_002099185.1). Lineage (NCBI taxonomy): Bacteria > Bacillati > Actinomycetota > Actinomycetes > Kitasatosporales > Streptomycetaceae > Streptomyces > Streptomyces sp. CB03238. Next base: position 174,765 of record NZ_NBCN01000003.1, read on the forward strand.
CTTCGGGCCGCTCCGAGGAGGGCCTTGAGGTCACGGAGGTGGCCACCGACCTGTACCGGCAGCTGGCAGCCGCCAACCCCGCCGCCCACCAACCGGACCTGACGACCGCGCTGATCAGCCTCGGGGCCTTCCTCGCGGACGTGGGCCGCGGGGAGGAGGCCCTCGCCCCGGCCGAGGAGGCCGTGGTCATCCAGCGGCAGTTGGCTGACACCGACTTCGCCGCCCACCGCCACGATCTGGCCAAGGTACTGAACAACCTCGGCACCCGGCTCCTTGCCCTGGGCCATGAGGAGCGGGCCCTGGCAGTCACGCGGGAAGCCGACGACCTGTACCGGCAGCTGGCACTCGCCCACCCCACGGTCGACCTCCCCGAGCACGCGGACGTACGCCATCGGCTGGCACAGGCCCCGAGCAGGATCCGGGAGGAGGCGCTGGCAGCCACGCGTGAAGCGACCGAGCTGTACCGGCAGCTGGAAGTGACGTCCTCCGGTGCCGAGCTCTCAGATCTCGCGTCGTCATTGGGTAAGGCCGGCCAGACCCTGGCCCGCCTCGGGCGTTTCGAGGAAGCCGTCATCGCCGTGGAGCGGGCCGCGGCCGTCCACGTCGAGACCGGTGACCGCCGTCGCGCGGCCGAACTGCTCCTCGAATCGGGCCACGCCGTGATGGGCATGGGGCGCTCCAAGGACGCGGCCGCCCTCTTCGACGGGGCCGCCGGCCATTTCCGCCGGACCGGTGACCGCAGCCTGGAAGGCGCCGCGCTGACCAACCTCGGCACCGCACTGGCCGACGACGGCCGCCCCGACGCGGCCGTCGCCGCCTGTGAACGGGCCGCGGCCATCTTCCGGGGCGCCTCCGAGCGGCTTCTCGAGATCGCGATGCTCACCAACCTGAGCAATGCGCTGACGGCCGCGAAGCGGTTCGCCGAAGCCGCCGACGTCAGCCGGCGTGCCTCCGCTCTCTCCGACGGGACCGGCGGCGGCCGCCGTGAAGGCCTACCACTCCACAACCTCGGCAACGCCCTCCTCAGCCAGGGGCGGTACGAGGAGTCCCTCGTCCCCACGCGGCAGGCCGCGGCCATCTACCGCGAGAACGGCGACCGCCGCCGCGAAGCCGACTCCCTCAGCAACCTGGCGGACGCCCTGTACGAGACCGACCGGCTCGACGAGGCGATCACCGCCTACCAGCGTTCGGCCGCGCTCTTCCACGAGACCGGCGAGCGCGGCAAGGAAGGCCGGGTGCTCAGCCGGCTCGGCACCACCCTGGTGCGCACGCGGCGCTACGACGAGGCCGTCACCGCCACACTGCAGGCCGCCGCGGCCTTCCGCGAGCTCGGCGACCGCACCGGTGAGGCCATGGCGCTGATCAACCTCGGCAACGCCTGCACGGAAACGAGCCGTTACGCGGAGGCCGCCACCGCCTGCGGGAAGGCCGCCGCGCTCCTGCGGGAGACCGGTGACCACGAGCGCGAGGCCCATGCGCTGGCCAACCGCAGTGAGGCCCTGGCCAGAGTGGGGCGGTTCGAGGAAGCCGTCACCGCCTGCGAACAGGCCGCCGCCGGTTACCGCAAGGCGGGCAACCGCGAACGCGAGCGCGTGCTGCTGCACAGCCTCGGCACCCATCTCTTCCAGGCGCACCGGTCCGCCGAAGCGATCACCGCGTACCAGCAGGAGCTGCGGATCTGCCGGGAGATCGGCGACCGCGACGGCGAGCGGACGGTGTTGCACAGCCTCTCCCTCGTCCTCGTGTACGAGGGCCGGTACGCGGAGGCCCTGCCCGTCTGCGAGCAGGCCGTAGCCGGCTACCGCGAGGCCGGCGACCGGGGCCGCGAGGGCGAACTGCTCGACCGGCTCGGGTCCGTGCTGGTGGAGCTGGGGCGCGTCCAGGAGTCCGTCGCCGCCCGCGAGCAGGCCGTCACCGCGTTCCGTGCCGCGGGTGACGCACGCGGCGAAGGTACGGCGTGGAGCGGACTCGGTGAGTCATTGGTCCGGTTGGGGCGGTACGCGGAGGCCATCACCGCCGGCCGGCACGCCGCCCGGATCCACCGGCGGTCCGGCGACCGCCCCCGGGAGGCCCACGCCCTCACCATCGTCGGCCGCGGCCTGGAGGGTCGGGGAGAGCCGAAGAAGGCCATCACCGTCTGCACACAGGCCGCCGAGATCTTCCACGAGACCGGCGACGGCCGCGGCGAGGCGGAAGCGCTGGTCCGTCTCGGCGACGCCCTCTCCTCGGCGGGCCGGCAGGCGGAGTCCGTCGCCGTCGTGCAGCGGGCCGCCGTCCGTTACCGGGAGTCGGGCGACCCACGTGGCGAGGGCTTGGCCCTCTACCGCCTGGGCGAGGCGTTCATGGACGAGGGCCGGTTCGAGGAGGCCATCGCCACGTACACGCGCGCTGCCGCTCTCTTCAGGGAACTCGACCTCGCCGACCTGGAGGGATCCGCACTCCTCAACCTGTGCCGTGCCCTGCGGGCACTGGACCGGAACGAAGAGGCCGTCACCGCCTACCGGCGGGCTGCCACCGTCTACCCCCGAACGGACGACCGCGACCGGGAGTCCCAGGTCCACTTCCACCTCGCCCACCTGCTGGAGAAGATGGGCCGGTCCGCGGACGCCGTCCCCGCCTACCGGCGCGCCGCGGAGCTGTTCCGCGCCGGACAGGACCGCGCCAACGAAGGCCAGGCGCTGTTCCGGCTCGGCGTGGTGACGGTGGAACTCCGGCGGTACGAGGACTCCGTCCCCGCTTTCGAGCGGTATCTGGAGATCTGCCGGGAGACCGCGGACGGTCAAGGAGAGGGCACGGCACTGCTCCTCCTCGGCGGCCTGCTGGTGGATGTCGGGCGGTACGAGGAGGCCGTCACCGTCAACCAACAGGCAGCCGACCACTTCCGCGACTCCGGCAGCCCCGACGCGGCGAACCTGGCCTTGAGCCACCGGCGGAAGGCACTTCGCGCACTGGGGCGCGGTGACGGGTAGGCATGGGCGGCCTGGGACGGGGTGAGCGTGCCGTCCTCGACCGTGCAGTCGTCGTTCAGGAAGCTCCGGCGGCGCATCCATGGTGGACGCGCGCACTCCTGCGCCCAGAACTATGGCGTCCCGCCACATACGCCGCTGACCCGCCCCTTCCTACGGTGTGGCGACACGGAAACGTCCCCACCCGGTCTCGGGCCGCCGCGGTCCGGCATCCGCCCGAGGCGACAAACTCAAGCTGCCCTCATGCCGGATGACCACCGCCACCGCGTCCGGGGCGTACCCCTTCCTCGCCGAGGGCGGACTCGGGGCCGAGGGCATCTACATCGGCCGTGACGTTCACGCCCGGCCTGTCGATGGTCGCTGCCTGAGGCGAAGTTGGCGGGTGGGCCGACCGGGAGGCCGACCACGGGCGAGACGGCACGGACGCGTCGAGGTGCCGTCGACCGGCGGGTGGATCTGCTCTTGTCACGTCGTGGCGATGAGACGTATAACGTTGCAAGCCCGGCATGAGAACTTCCGAGCCAGGGCCGCGGCTCCGGGCCGAGCACGCGAACGGAACGATCGGCCGGGCCTCAGGCAGCAGACCGGAAGGAACGTCGTGCGGGTCAGCCTCAAGGACGTCGCGTTGCGTGCGGGCGTGTCGATCAAGACGGTCTCCAATGTCGTCAACAACTACCAGCACGTCACTCCGGCCATGCGGGCCCGGGTGCAGCAGGCCATCGACGAGCTCGGTTACCGGCCCAACCTGACCGCACGGCACCTGCGAAAGGGGCGCACGGGCATCATCGCCCTCGCTCTCCCCGAGCTCGGCAATCCGTACTTCGCCGAGCTGGCCGCCGCGGTGATCGACGCGGCGGCCCGGCACGACTACATCGTGCTCCTGGACCACACGGGCGGCCTGCGCGAGCAGGAGCTCCTGGTGAGCCAGGGCTTCCGGGCCCGGGTGATCGACGGTCTCATCCTCAGCCCCATCGAGCTGGAGCCCGAGGACCTGCGCGGGCGCGCGGAACAGGTGCCCCTGGTGCTGCTCGGCGAGCGCGACTACGACCTGCCGTACGACCACATCGCGATCGACAACGTGGCGGCGGCGCGCAAGGCGGTCCGCCACCTGATCGACCTGGGCCGTACCACCATCGGATTCATCGGTGCCCGCCGGGGCCGCAGCCAGCCGGCCCAGCTGCGGGTGCGGGGCTGGCGCGAGGAGCTCACCGCGGCGGGACTGCCCGCCGACGACGGACTGGTGGCCACCACGGACGGATGGGGACACGCCGACGGGGCACGCGCCATGGCCCGGATGCTCGACGCGGGCCGGCGCCCGGACGCCGTGTTCGCGTACAACGACCTCGTCGCCATCGGGGCGATGCGGGTGCTGTCCGAACGCCGGCTACGCGTACCCCAGGACGTTGCGGTCGTCGGCTTCGACGACGTGGTGGAGGGGCGGTACGGCGCGGTGACCCTCACATCGATTTCCCCGGACAAGACGGCGATCGCGCGGATGGCGGTGGAGTCGGTGCTGGCCCGGCTCGACGGCGAAGAGCACGAACCCCGGCGCGTACGGGCGGACTACAGCCTCATCGAGCGCGAGAGCACGCGCGGCCGGGGCTGACGCGCCGGGCCGTCGCGCCCGAACGCCTTCCTGGCGGCCTCGCGCGCCAGGCCCCGAGTTTCCCGGCCTGAGCCGGACGTCCAGCGGGCCGTGTCGCTCCGCGGCCGGTGGACGGTGTCGCAACGACCGAAGCTCAGTCCGATCGGGGTCTCCTTACGGTGGAGGCGCTCGCGTCACCCTTCGAGCCGGCCCGCATCCGGTAGCGGCGCCGCATCTCCGGATGGTGACGCGCCTCAAGGTCCACCACCTCCTCGCAGTGACCGAAGTACTTTTCGAAGGTGCGCTTCTCCGCTTTCTTACATCGTTATAAAGTCTCGGGCCCCACCCCGAGCTCCCCGTAGTCGCCCTCGTCGCAAGACACGTCGAGTGGTCCGCGGGGGCCATCGCGCCCGAGGAGATCCATGTCGTCCACCTCCCTGTCCCGCGAGGACTTCGGCACCTCACCTTCCGGCGCCCCTGTCGACCGCTGGACCCTGCGTTCGCCGAGCGGCGTGGAGGCGGCTGTGCTGACCTTCGGCGCCGTACTGCACTCGCTCGAGGTGCCCGGCCCTTCCGGGGCCGCCCCCGCCGACATCGTGCTGAGCCTGCCGGACGTGAAGCATTACGCGACGCACGGCGCGTACCTGGGCGCGGTTGTCGGGCGCTACGCCAACCGCATCGCACACGGCTCCTTCACCCTGGACGGCCGTACGCACCGGATACCGGCCAACGACCGGGGCAACGCCTTGCACGGCGGCCCGGACGGCTTCGACCGGCGGGTGTGGCATGCCGAGCCGGTGCGGCGGCCGGACGGCGCCGCGGCCGTGCGCATGAGCCTGCGCAGCCCCGACGGCGACCAGGGCTTTCCCGGCACGGTACTGGTGACCGTGGTGTACAGCCTGCACGCCGACGGGACGCCGGCATTCGACTACCCGGCGACGGCGGACCGCCCGACGGTCGTGAACCTGACCCAGCATGCCTACTTCAACCTGTCGGAGCGACCCGGTCCCGGCATCCTCGATCACGTGCTCACGGTGGACGCGGACGCCTACCTCCCCACCGACGCCACGGGCATCCCGCTGCCGGGGGCACCCGTACCGGTGGCCGGCACACCGTTCGACTTCACCCGCCCACGGCGCATCGGCGAGCACATCGCACAGCCGGATCCCCAACTCGCCCTGGCAGGCGGGTACGACCACTGCTGGGCACTGCGCGACAGACCGGCGCGCCCGTCACTCGTTCTGCGGCGAGCCGCGCGACTGGAGGACCCGGGCAGCGGCCGGGTGCTGGAGGTGCGGACGAGTGAACCGGGCCTCCAGGTCTACACCGGTCACCATCTCGACGGGGCAACGCCCGACATCCATGGCCGACCGCTCACCCCGTACGCCGGCGTGTGCCTGGAAGCCGAGGCCTTCCCCGACTCCCCGACCGCCCCGATCACCCGAGCACCCTGGTCCGGCCAGGGCAACCGATGCGCAGCCGCACAGAAATCAACTTGCCTCACCTCACGCTGAGTTGATTTTCCATCAAGTGCCGAGTCGGGCTGATGTCACGGCAGGGTCACGCCATGCGGAAAGCCTTTACAGCCCTCTTCCAACGATGTAAAAACCTCGTGCGGAACAGCCCGGACACCGCGCTCCAGCTCACTGGAAGCAGGCTGTGCTGCGCGCAGTCCTCCCTGCCCACCACTGCCATCGCCATCGCACCACCCGGATCGGGGTCACTCATGAAGTGCAGCACCATCCACCGCAAGAAGTTCCTCGTCCGTCCCGCGATCGTCTCCCTCGCCGCGGCCGTGACTCTCGGCGCCGCCGCCGGCTGCGCCAAGTCCGAGGACGACGCGTCGAACACGCCCGAGGCCTCGGCGCCGGCCGCGGAGGCCGGCCAGAAGGTGGCTTCTCCGAGGCCGGGCGGCAAGGGCTGCACCATCGAGGCGTACGGCGGCGAGAAGACCGACCTCAAGGACGCCACGATCGGCTTCTCCCAGTCCGAGAAGGAGGCCAATCCGTTCCGCATCGCGGAGACCGAGTCCATCAAGGACGAGGCGGAGAAGCGCGGCCTCAAGCTGCTCACCGCCAACGCCCAGTCGCAGTTCTCCAAGCAGATCAGCGATGTGCAGGACCTCCTCGCCAAGGGCGCCGACTTACTCGTGATCGCCCCGCTGAACTCCGACGGCTGGGAGCCGGTCCTGCGCGCCGCCGCGGCGAAGAAGGTGCCCATCGTCACCATCGACCGCAAGATCAACGCCACACCCTGCAAGGACTACGTCAGCTTCATCGCCTCGGACTTCGTCGAGCAGGGCAGGCGCGCCGCCGACCAGATGATCGAGGCGACCGGAGGCAAGGGCAAGGTCGCCATCCTGCTGGGCTCCGCGGGTAACAACGTCACCACCGAGCGCACCAAGGGGTTCAAGGACCGGATCGCCGAGAAGGCGCCCGACCTGGAGATCGTCTTCGAGCAGACCGGCGACTTCGCCCGGGAGAAGGGCCAGCAGGTCACCGAACAGCTCATCCAGTCCCAGCCGGGCATCACCGGGATCTACGCCGAGAACGACGAGATGGGCCTGGGTGCCGTCGGCGCCCTCAAGGGCGCGGGCAAGAAGCCCGGCGACATCAAGATCATCACGATCGACGGGACGCGCAACGCCGTCCAGGGCATCGTCGACGGCTGGATCCACGGAGTGATCGAGTCCAACCCGCGCTTCGGGCCGCTCGCCTTCGAGACGCTGGACAGCTTCACCCGGGGCGAAGAGGTCGCGCAGGACATCGTCATCCAGGACGGCGCGTACGACACGAAGAACGCCAAGCAGGACATCGGGAAGGCGTACTGACGGCGCATCGAGGCGGCTGTCGGGACGTGACCACAGGGCACAGCCCCCGGACCCGTTGCCGCAGGTTACTGAAGGGACGTCAGTTCTGTGGGCGTTCCCCCTGGCTGTTTCGCGGCCCGCCGCCCGGACCGTGCACGCACACCCGCTGGGACCGCGCCTCACACCCCCCTGGGACCGCACATCTCGCGCATCCCCTCCCACGCCCCCACCCACCCCCTGGAGGCACAGGTGGCACCCCCCGCCGAAGTCCTCGCCGCCCGCGGACTGTCCAAGGCGTTCCCCGGCGTCCGGGCCCTGGACGGCGTCTCCCTCTCCCTGCGCGAGGGCGAGGTCCGCGCACTCATCGGCGAGAACGGCGCCGGCAAATCGACCCTCATCAAACTGCTGACCGGTGTGTACCGGCCCGACGCCGGAGAGATCACTTTCCGGGGCGACCCGGTGCGGTTCACCACTCCCCTGGAGGCCCAGCACGCCGGGATCTCCACGATCTACCAGGAGGTCAACCTCATCCCGCTGATGAGCGTGGCCCGCAACCTGTTCCTGGGCCGCGAGCCCCGCAACCGCTTCGGCCTGCTCGACTTCGGCCGCATGCACCGCGAGGCCGAGGAGACCCTGCGGACGTACGGTGTCCGCGTCGACGTCCGGCAGCCGCTGCGCGCCCTCGGCGTCGGCGCCCAGCAGATGGTCGCCCTCGCCCGGGCCGTCTCGGTGGACGCCCGGGTCGTCATCATGGACGAACCGACGTCCTCACTCGAACCCCGCGAGGTGGAGACGCTGTTCGGGGTGATCCGCCGGCTGCGCGAGCACGGTATCGCCGTCGTCTACGTCAGCCACCGCCTGGACGAGCTGTACGCCGTGTGCGAGACCGTCACGGTGCTACGGGACGGGCGCCTCGTGCACCAGGGCGACCTGGCCGGGTTCGACCGGCTCTCCCTGGTGTCCGCCATGCTCGGTCGCGAGCTGGGCGAGGTGCGCCGCGACGGTACGACGAAGTTCAGCGGCCGCCACAGCGCGGCGGACGAGCGGCCCGTCCTGGAGGCCGGCACGCTGAGCGTCCCGCACAAGCTGCACGGCGTGTCGCTGGCCATCCGGCCCGGCGAGGTGGTCGGCCTCGGCGGACTCCTCGGCTCGGGGCGTACGGAGACGGCCAAGGCGATCGCCGGTGCGCTGCCGCCGCAGTCGGGCGGTGTCACGGTCGCCGGAACCCCCCTGCGTACGGGATCGACACCGGCCGCCATCCGCGCGGGCATCAGCCTGCTGCCCGAGGACCGCAAGACCGAAGGGATCGTGCCCGGCCTGTCGGTGCGCGAGAACATCGCGCTTGCCGCGCTCCCCCGGCTCTCCCGCTTCGGGCTGGTGTCGGAGGCGCGTATCGACGACATCGTCGACACGTTCATGAGGAGGCTCCGGATCAAGGCGTCCGACCCGCACCAGAAGGTCGGCGAACTCTCCGGCGGGAACCAGCAGAAGGTCCTGCTCGCCCGCTGGCTGGCGATGAACCCCAAAGTGCTGCTGCTGGACGAGCCGACCCGCGGCATCGACGTCGGCGCCAAGGCCGAGGTGCAGAAACTCATCGACGAACTGGCCGAGGACGGCCTGGGCGTCCTGCTCATCTCCTCCGACCTGGAGGAACTCATCGAAGGGTCCGACCGCGTGGTCGTACTGAAGGACGGCGCCGTCATCGGCGAGCTGACCGGCGACGACGTCACCGAGGACCGGCTGATGCGGACGATCGCCACGGCTTCCGCCGGGGAAGCGAAGGCGCATGACTGACACGACCGCCCTGCGCCCGGCCGCCCTCGACCGCGCCCGGGTGCTGCAATGGCTCCAGAACTACGGGGTGTACGCGGGGGTGGTAGCCCTGATCGTCGTCAACATCGCCGTGACACCGCACTTCCTGTCCGCCGAGAACTTCCGTACGCAGGCGGTGCAGGTCGCCCCGGTGATCATCGTCGCGCTCGGCATGGCCCTGGCGATCGGCACCGAGGGCATCGACCTGTCGGTGGGCGCCGTGATGGCGCTGTCGGCCTCCGTCCTCGCGCTCTACCTCGGTTACGGACTGCTGCCCGCGCTGCTCGTGGTGGCCTTCTTCGCCGCCGCGGTCGGTCTCGCCAACGGTGCGCTCGTGGCGTTCGTGGGCGTACAGCCCATCGTGGCCACGCTCGCGCTCATGGTGGCGGGCCGGGGCATCGCCCTGGTACTGCTGCCCCAGCTGGAGGACATCCGCAACCCCGCCATGGCCTCGCTCGGTTCGGGAGCCCTGTTCGGCGTCCCGTATCTCATGCTCATCGCCGCCGCGCTCGCCCTGGCCGTCGCCTTCGTCGTCCGCCGCACCACCTTCGGCCGGCAGCTGCTGGCCATCGGCGACAACCGCACCGCCGCCCAGCTGGCGGGGCTGCCGGTCCGCCGCGTGCTGACGCTGGTGTACGTGGGGTGCGCGCTGCTGGCGGCCGTGGCCGGGGTACTGGCGACCGCGCGGCTCCAGGCCAGCGACCCCACCTCGCTCGGCACCCTCATGGAACTCTCCGCGATCACCGCCGTCGTGGTCGGCGGCACACCGCTGAGCGGCGGCCGGGTGCGGATCGCCGGCACGGTGGCGGGCGCGGTGCTGATCCAGCTCCTCACCGCCACCCTCATCAAGCACGATCTGCCGCCCTCCTGGACGCAGATCGCCCAGGCGGTGGTGATCGTGCTGGCTGTGTACGCGGCACGAGGACGGGGGAAGCGATGAGCGCGACCAGGACAGGCGAAAAGCCCGCAGTGAGCGCCGGACGCTCCCCTTCCCCAGGGCCGGTGAGCGGCGGCCGTACGGAGCGGCTCAGCGCCCTGGCCCAGCAGCACGGCGCGCTCGCCGTGCTGGTGGTCGTCACCGTGGCGGCCTCGTTCGGCTTCGACTCCTTCGCCACTGGCGACAACTTCTCCAACATGGCGGTGTCCTCGGCGTTCCTCGCCGTCGTGGCGCTGGGGATGACCTTCGTCATCATCACGGGCGGCATCGACCTGTCGGTCGGCTCGCTCTTCGCGCTCGGCGGCGTGCTCGCCGCCTGGGGGTCGCGATACGGCACGGTGGTGGCGCTGCTGCTGCCGCTGGCCGTGTGCGGGCTGATCGGCGTGGTGAACGGGCTGCTGATCGCCCGGTCGCGGCTGGCTCCGTTCATCGTCACACTGGCGGCGATGCTCGGTGCCCGCGGACTGATGCTGACCATCACCGACGAGGGCGCGGAGACCTACCTGGTGACCGAGGGGACGCTCCTCGCCGAGCTGGGCCAGGGCACGACGTTCGGCCTCGGCAACCCGGTGTGGATCACCCTCGCCCTGTTCGTCGCCGGGGCGGTGGTGCTGCGCCGCAGCCGCTTCGGCCAGCACGTGTACGCCCTGGGCGGCAACGAGGACGCCGCGGCGCTGATGGGCGTACCCGTGGCCCGTACGAAAGTCATCGTGTACGCGCTGTCCGGGCTGCTCGCCGGACTGGCCGGAGCGCTGAACGCGGCCTGGCTGGCGTCGGGGGTGACGATCCTGGGCGCCGGAATGGAGCTGGAGGCGATCTCGGCGGTCGTCATCGGCGGCACGCTGCTCACGGGCGGACTCGGCTTCGTCAGCGGGTCGCTGGTGGGGGTGCTGCTGCTGAAGGTCATTCAGAACGTCATCAACCAGATCGGCTCCCTCGACTCGGCGTACCAACAGGTCGTCAGCGGCGTCTTCCTGGCGCTCGTCGTCATCGCCCAGACCTGGCTGGGGCGGCGGCGCCGGGTGCTGTGACCGCTGTCCCGTCCGTGTCGTGCGACGGTCCCCGTCCGGAGGTCTTCCCGTGGTACGGGCGGGGGCCGCGGGACAGTCAGGAAAGGGGTGCATGGGGGATGGACAGGTCACCACAACCCTGTTGTCATGGCTCTGGCAGTAACTTTCCAACGTTGCAAGGTCGGTGGACGGCGCCACGGCCTCGCACGGCGGCAGCCCGCCCCGCCCGTCGGCGGGCGCGCGCCCTGACCGCTCGCTCCCTCGCACCGTGGCCCTCTTATCGGCGCGTCCGCACACGTCCCCCCACCCACGGAGAGCCGTATGTCCTTGAGCCGTCGCCATTTCGCCGTCCTGGCGTCGCTGGTGATCGCCGGTGTCACCAGCGGCGCCCCCGCCCTGGCCGCCGCTCCCTCCCTCCGCCCCTCGCCGGCCCGCGTTCGTCCGGCGCCGGGCGGCCTCTACCACCCCAACGCCGCCCCCCTCCATCCGACCGCGCTACTGAGACTGCCTGTCACGGCCGTCCGGCCGCGCGGCTGGCTCGAAGGTCAATTACGCCTCCAGCTCGCCGGGCTGTGCGGCCGGTACGACGAGATCTCGCACTTCCTCGACTTCACCACGTCCGGCTGGGCCCATCCCGAGCGCGGCGCCTGGGAGGAACTCCCGTACTGGCTGCGGGGGTACGTCGACCTCGCGATCGTCACCCGTGACGCGGACGCGCTCGCCACCGCACGCCGCTGGTTCGACGCCATCCTCACCACGCAGCAGTCCGACGGTTTCTTCGGCCCCCGCTCGTTGCGCACCTCCCTCGGCGGCGGCCCCGACTTCTGGCCCTACCTGCCACTGTTACAAGCGCTGCGCTCCTGGCAGGAGTACACCGAGGACAGCCGGATCATCCCGTTCCTCACGAACTTCTTGCGCTATATGAACGCTCAGGGCCCGTCGGCGTTCAACCAGAGCTGGGTCTCGCTGCGCTGGGGCGACGGCCTGGACACCGCCGTCTGGCTGTACAACCGCACCCGTCACTCCTTCCTCCTCGACCTCATCGACAAGATCCACGCCCATGGTGCCGACTGGACGGGAGCGCTGCCCAATCCGCACAACGTCAACATCGCGCAGGGGTTCCGAGAGCCGGCCCAGTTCGCGCTGCGCTCCGGCTCACCGGCCGACACACAGGCGGCGTACACGACGTACGACGGTGTGATGCGGGCGTACGGCCAGTTCCCCGGCGGTGGCTTCGCCGGGGACGAGAACATCCGCGCCGGGTACGGCGATCCCCGCCAGGGCTTCGAGACGTGCGGGGTCGTGGAGTTCATGGCCAGTCACGAGCTGCTCACCCGGCTGACGGGCGACCCGGTGTGGGCGGACCGCTGCGAGGAACTGGCGTTCAACTCGCTGCCGCCGTCGCTCGATCCGGAGGGCAAGGCGGTCCACTACATCACCAGCGCCAACAGCATCGACCTGGACAACGAGCCGAAGACCCTCGGCCAGTTCCAGAACGGCTTCGCGATGCAGTCCTACCGCCCCGGTGTCGACCAGTACCGCTGCTGCCCGCACAACTACGGCATGGGCTGGCCCTGGTTCACCCACGAGCTGTGGGCCGCCACCCCGGACCGGGGCCTGTGCGCGGCGATGTACGCGCCGTGCACGGTCACCGCGCGCGTCGCCGACGGGGTGGAGGTCACGGTCCGGGAGGACACCGTCTACCCCTTCGGGGACACGGTCACCTTCACGGTGTCCACGCCCCGGAACGTGGCCTTCCCGCTGGTGCTGCGGGTCCCGGCCTGGTGCCGCGCCCCGGTGGCGGCGGTCAACGGGCAGCCGGTGGACGCGCCCGCCGGCCCGGCGTTCACGACCGTCAGCCGCACCTGGTCGAACGGCGACACCGTCACTCTGCGGCTGCCGCAGCACCTCGCGGTGCGCACCTGGCCGGGCAACGGCGGTTCCGTCACCGTCGACCGGGGGCCGCTGAGCTACTCGCTGCGCATCGGCGAGCAGTACGTCCGTACGGGCGGCTCGGACACGTTCCCCGAGTACGACGTCCACGCCACCACGCCGTGGAACTACGGCCTCGCCCTGGACCCGGCCGACCTGACGGCCGGGCTTTCCTTCTCGGCTTCCGGCGGCACGCTCCCGGCCAACCCGTTCACGCTCGCGACCACTCCGTACCGGATCACCGCCCCGGCGCGCCGCATCGCCGAGTGGACCGCCGACAGCCAGCATGTCGTCACACCGCTCCAGCAGAGCCCCGCCCTCAGTACGGCCCCGGTGGAGACGGTCACCCTGGTACCGCTGGGCGCGGCTCGACTGCGGATCTCCGCCTTCCCCCTGGCATCACCCACGGGGACGCCGTGGACGGCGGGCGGTGCGGCCTTCCGTATCGCCAACCGCGACAGCGGCAAGGTGCTCGGCGTCCATCTGATGTCGCAGGACGACAGCGCCCAGGTGGTGCAGTTCCGTGACAACGGCACGGCCGACCACCTGTGGCGGCTCGTCGACAACGGCGACGGCTGGTACCGCGTCCGCAACGAGCACTCCGGCAAGGTGCTGGGCGTGGACGGCATGTCGAAGGACGACGACGCCCGGGTCGTGCAGTACGCCGACAACGGCACCCCAGACCACCTGTGGCAGCTCGTCGACAACGGCGACGGATTCCTCCGGGTGCGCAACCGCCACAGCGGCAAGGTCCTGGCCGTCCTCGGCGGCTCGGCGGCGGACAGCGCGCCCGTCGTGCAGTACGCCGACAACGGCGCGGGCGGCCATCTGTGGCGGCTGCTGCCGGACGGCGCGGTACGGCTGGAGAACCGGCACTCCGGCAAGGTGCTGGCGGTGAGCGGTATGTCGAAGGAGGACAGCGCGCGGGTGGTGCAGTACGCCGACAACGGCACGGCCGACCACCTGTGGACCTTCCTGCCCGACGCCGACGGCTGGTACCGCGTCCGCAACGAGCACTCCGGCAAGGTGCTGGGCGTCCACCTGATGTCGAAGGACGACAGCGCACCTGTCGTCCAGTTCGCCGACAACGGCACCGCCGACCACCAGTGGCGGCTGGTCCACGACGGCGCCGGCTGGTTCCGGCTGCGCAACCGCCACAGCGAAAAGGTGCTCGGCGTGCACCTGATGTCGCGCGACGACAGCGCGCCCGTCGTCCAGTTCGCCGACAACGGCACCGCCGACCATCTCTGGCGCTTCCGCTGACCTGGGCCCGGCCCCGTACATAGGCCGGGACCCACGTGAACCACCCGCCCCCCCGTGGACGGCGGGACCATCCGCACGCCTACCAAGGAGCATTGATGCGCTCTTCGCCCTTCCCGTGGACGGGACGACGACGGCGCGGCCTCGCCGCACTGCTGACCGTCTGCGCACTGCTGTGCGCCGGTCTGCTCACCGCCACGGGCACCGCCGGCGCCCGTGAGGCCGCATGGACGCCGAAGCCCTCCCCCATGACCACCCCGTGGACGAACCAGGTCCCCGTCGACAACCCGCTGCCCGAGTATCCGCGCCCGCAGCTGACCCGCTCGGACTGGGTGAACCTCAACGGCATCTGGGACTTCGCCGTGACGGCGGCCGGCGCCGGGCAGCCCGGTTCGTTCCCCGACCAGATCCGGGTGCCCTTCCCCGCCGAGTCGGCCCTCTCCGGCATCCAGCGGAAGATCACCCAGAACGACAAGCTCTGGTACAAGCGGACGTTCACCGTCCCCTCGAACTGGAACGGCCGCCGCGTCCAGCTCAACTTCGGCGCCAGTGACTGGCGTACGACGGTGTGGGTCAACGGGCAGCAGGCCGGTGCCCTCCACAGCGGTGGCTACGACTCCTTCACGTACGACATCACGCCCTTCCTCAACGGCGGCACCAACACCATCGTCGTCTCGGTGTGGGACCCGACCGAAACCGGCGGTCAGGCCGTCGGCAAGCAGCGCATCCGTGACGTGACGCCGCACCCAGGTGGTGGCATCTTCTACACCGCCTCCTCCGGCATCTGGCAGACGGTGTGGCTGGAGCCCACGGCCTCCGCCCACATCACCCGCCTCGACATGGTGCCCAACCTCACGAACAACACCCTGAAGGTGACCGTGCGCGGCGCCGGCGTCAACGGCCACCAGGCCCGGGTGACGATCACGTCCGGCTCCACCACCGTGGGCAGCGCGACCGGTCCGGTCGGCTCCGAGTTCACGGTCTCGATCCCGAACCCGCGCCTGTGGTCCCCGGAAGACCCCTTCCTGTACGACGTGAAGGCGGACCTGCTGTCCGGCACCACGGTGACCGACTCGGTGGGCAGCTACACCGGGATGCGCTCCATCACCGTCGGCAAGGTCGACGGCGTGATGCGCACCCTCCTCAACGGCAAGTTCGTCTTCCAGACCGGCACCCTGGACCAGGGATACTGGCCGGACGGCCTCTACACCGCCCCCACCGACGCGGCTCTCAAGTACGACCTGCAGAAGCACAAGGACCTGGGCTTCAACATGGTGCGCAAGCACATCAAGGTCGAGCCGCAGCGCTGGTTCTACTGGGCCGACAAGCTCGGTCTGCTGGTGTGGCAGGACATGCCGTCGATGGACCTGCGTACCCCTGACGCCGCCGCCCGCGTGCAGTGGGAGGCGGAGTACGACCGCATCATCGACCAGCACCGCAGTTCCCCCTCCGTGGTGATGTGGGTCAACCAGAACGAGGGCTGGGGCCAGTACGACCAGGCACGGATCGCGAACGAGGTCAAGGCGTACGATCCGTCCCGCCTCGTCAACAACATGAGCGGCGTCAACTGCTGCGGATCGGTCGACGGCGGCAACGGCGACGTGATCGACAACCACATCTACGTGGGCCCGGGCGTCACCACGCCCACCGCGACCCGCGCCGCCGTCCTCGGCGAGTTCGGCGGCCTGGGCTTCAAGGTGCCGGGCCACGAGTGGTACCCGGGCGGCGGGTTCAGCTACGAGGACCAGCCAAGCCTGACGGCCCTCAACAACCGCTTCGTCGGTCTGATCGACGCCATCCGGGAGAACCAGATGCCCGCGGGGCTCTCCGCCTCCGTCTATACCGAGATCACGGACCTCGAGAACGAGGTCAACGGTCTGCTCACGTACGACCGTCAGGTCGTCAAGGTCGACCAGGCCCGGGTGAAGGCCGCCAACCAGGCCCTGATCGCGGCGTCCCGCAACCCGGCACCGCCGGTCACCCTGCCCACCGACCAGAACAAATCCCTTCGGGTGACCACGCCCGGCCACACGAACAAGTACCTGCGGCACAAGGACGGGGCGGCCTTCACCGAGGTCGTCGACGCCAACAGCAGCGGCCTGCTGAAGAACGACGCGACCTGGAAGATCGTCCCGGGTCTCGCCGACAGCAGGTGCTACTCCTTCGAGTCGCGCAACTTCCCCGGCGAGTACCTGCGCCACCGCGACTTCCGTGTCTACAAGGAGGGCGGTGACGGCTCGGCGCTGTTCAAGGCAGACGCCACCTGGTGCGCCGTCCAGGGAGCCGGCGGAGTACGGCTGTCCGCGTACAACTTCCCCGGCCAGTACCTGCGCCACTACTACTCCGAGCTGTGGCTGGCCACCCCCGGCGGCTCGCACGCCTGGGACAACCCGAACACCTTCACCGAGGACACCACCTGGGCCGTCGAGAACCCCTGGGCCCCGTAACGGGGGCCCTGAAGCGACGGGACGAGGGAGTGGCGACTGCCGGCCACCCCCTCGTCCCCTGTGGTCCCGCCCGAAAGCGTTCGGACCTGACGGATGCGTTGTTGGACATCGCCGGTTCGCTGCTCGGCGCCGCGACCGCGCCGATGGCCGACAACGGACCGGGTAGGCGCGCATATCGAGGGAACACCGCGTGCACCTGCCGTGGTGTCAGGTCCGCCGTAGGAAGCGGCGGAGGATCAGGCGCAGGGTGATGATGGCGGACCGCTCCTCGTCGTTGTCGCGGCTCAGCAGCGCTTCGAGGTCAGGGTCGCGGTAGGCCTGGATCATCGCGTCCATGACGAGAGCGGAAACCAGCGCTTCCAAGGGGGCGGCCAGAGGGTCCACCCTGTCGAGGAGGGCGGTCCACGGGTCGTCGGCGGTACGGGCCGCGGCGAGACGCTCGGCCCTGGCGGCGCCGTCGCCCGGTCGGTGGGCTGCGCTGCGGGCCCGGACGCGGCTGTGCTCGACGACGAGGACGGCGCGGAGGACTGACGGCATCAGCAATCGACCAGGGTGACTGAGTGTCGTAGTCGGCCCGTACGGCCGACTACGACACTCGCAGCGCTGCTTCGTACGCCTCGCGGATGGAGGCAGGGATACGCCCCTTGTCATTGACGACGTAGCCGTTCGCACCGGCCCAGAGGCGTATCGCCTCGCCCTCCGGACTGTGATCGCGCATACGGCCCGCTGGGGGCGATTCCCTACACCCCAGCGTCACCAGACACGATCCGGCGTGGGGATGCCTTCCAGCACCGACGTCCTTCGCCAGAAGCCACTGCCGCGTCTCCCTTGGCATTTCAGCCCCATACGCGCTTCAGCATCGCTGATGGCCGTAGGGCTCCCCAGGCCGCCGAGGGCAGCGAAAACCCCGGTGCTGTTCGAGCCACCTGATGACCCGGCCCCACGCCTGGCGTACGTCTTCTGCCTCGTGTGTCGGGCTCCCGAGGCGGGCTTCCCACCGCGGGCGTCGTCGGCGGCGCGGGGCCGGCTGAGGTGGGGGTTACCGCTTGCCGGGGCGTCGGCCTGGGCCAGGGGACTCCTCAGCGCCTCCTGGCCACCTGGGGCCATGGCCTGCTCCGTCTGTCACCTACCGGCCCCGTCCGCCCCATGACGGCGCTTTGGCACGGCTCTGACAAACCCCGCGGTTTCCGAGCTAGGAGGGGTACGTCCAGCGCTGGTTGGCGGCTCCGGTACAGTCCCAGATCTGGACTCGGGTGCCGTCGGCCGTGCCGTTGTCGGCCACGTCCAGGCACTTGCCCGACTGGGGGTTGACCAGCGATCCGTTGCCCTGCGTGGACCAGGTCTGCGCGCCGGTGCCGTTGCAGGTCCACAGTTGTACGGCGGTACCGTTAACGGTGCCGCCCGACCGCACGTCCAGGCACTTGTCAAAGGCGCGCAGGGTGCCGTCGCCGCCGAGCGTCCAGCGCTGGACGCCCGTGCCGTTGCACGTCCAGATTTGGATTTTGGTTCCGTCGGCCGTATTGCTCGCGCTGACGTCCAGACACTTGCCGGTCGCCGCGCTGACGACCGGGCCCACCCGGGTTCCACCGGATCCTCCGGGGATGGAGACGCCGAAGTCCTGCTGCGCCTTCTCGAAGCCCGCGAAGCCCAGGCCCGAACCGCCCGCGCGGGTGGTGGTGCCGCGTGCGGTCACGGTGCCGTCGCCGTGATCCAGGTAGACCGGGCCACCACTGTCGCCGGGCCGTGCGGCGGTCTGGCCGTCCATCTGCCGCGCCTCCCACAGCCGCTGGGAATCGGTGTACTCGTACTGCACCTGGAAGTTGCAGACCGGGCCGCCCACCGCATTGGCGCTGGTATTGCCCGAGTGGCACAGCCGCTCACCGATGAACGGAGCGCCGCCGCCGGTGACCGTGCGCTGCTGGGAACTGCCGCCGCCACCCACGTAGATGCGGTTGCTGACGGAGCCGGTGGGGATGATCATCACATCGAAGTTGTTGTCGTCCGCCCCCCCGTTGCCGATGAACTCGCCGGCGCCGTCGGTGAAGCGGTGGCCGCTCTCGCCGCAGTGCCCGGCGGTCAGCACCGCTTGCACGCCTCCCGGGGTGGTGACGCCGAAGCCGGAGGTGCAGCCTGCCCCGATGCTCGTGTTGACGATTTCGGCCCCGCCCGACCACGGCGGGCTGTCGTTGCCACGGGAGACCGGTCGCAGCCGCTCCTCGACGCTCACGGTCGCCGGTACACCCGTATCGGGCAGGCGGGTGTCGGCGGGCACCGGATCGGCCGCGTCGAACTTCACGATGAGGCCGGAGCCGTCGGGTTCGGCCTTGATGCCGTGGAAGCGGGGATCGGTGTGCAGTGCGTGCTCGATTTTCGCCGAGGCGGCCCGTAGTTCGAGGATCGTGAATTTCGCGTCGGCCACCCGGACGGGGGCCGCTCGGTTCGCCCGCCCGACGGCTGTGGCGACCTGGCGGGGCAGGGCTTCTTGCCCGCCCTTCCACCACACCGTCACGGACTTCGTCCCGATGACGATCGACGCCAGGCCCTTGGCGCCGCTTTTCTCGACCGCCGAGCGCACGAGGGTGGCGGCGTCCACCAGCGGGCGCTGGTCCGGTGTCCGTGGCGGTTCCACGGCGGCGGACCGGCCCGGCAGCCGGGTTTCGGCCTGGGCTGCGAAGACGGGCCCGGCCACCAGGCACGCGACTGTGGCAGCCGCGCCGAGGATCATCGACCCCCGGCGCGGGTGGGGTAAGGACATACTCATCGATTTCGCTCCTCGCTCGGGGATGCTCAGGATGCGGATCTCGGGAGAGCGGGCGGATCGTGGGCGCACAGGCACAACAGCACCGAAACGATGCGCTCCGCGTCATGTCCGTCGGACCTCGTCATCGACGTGCACACGCCTCGGGTACGACGGACGGGGAGTGGCGTGCGGCCACCGTCCAGGACGGTTGCGGGCAGCCATTTGCCATGTACCCTTCATGTGGTTTCTAACGATGCAATGACCAGGTGTCAACGGCTGCGGTCCAGACTTTTCCGACCGGGGCGTCGGCAACCGGACCGCGCAGCCCGTACCCGGTGGCCACGGCCTTGCCACCGAGAACCGCACGTTCACAGGGCGAAGTAATCGGTGTAGTGCGGGGCACGGCTGCCGCCGAGCGCGTCCTCGCCGGTGATGTCCTTGAGCCCGATGTACACGTTGCGCAGGGCGCTGCCGAGAATGGGGTGTGATCCAGATACGCGCCAAACCCGCCACGGGATGATCTTGGAAGGTTGAGAGCTCCGTCCGTCACCCGATTGGCCCTGCCTCGTTGGTGGTGACGTTGGGCTGTCGTCCTCTGCGCGGCGACGAGACAGCGACCGAGGGATTTTCACAGGCCGCGTGAGCCCGTGTCCCGAGTCGGCGTCCGTCAGATCACCGCTCCACCTGGTCGGGCGTGATCTTCACGTCTCCGTGGGCTCCTGATCGTTGTGTTCTTGCTCCTGCGCCCAGGTGACCGCCCATTCGTCGAGCGGACGGAGGGCATGACGGAGTGCTGTCCCCAGCCGAGTCAGCTCGTAGCCATCGGCCGAGGGGGCGATGATCCCGCTCGATGCGAGTTCGCGGAGCCGCTGGTAGAGGACGCTGGATGATAGCCCTTCGCACCGTGCCAGCAGCGCGCGGGCGCCGAGCGGACCCTCACGCAGTTCCCAGAGAATTCGCAGCGCCCACCGACGGCCGAACAGGTCCATCGCGGCCATGAGGGGACGGCCGGTCGTCGATCCACGAACCGGTGTTCCTGGGCGCGGTGTCGGCATGACCCTCCTTGCGTTTCGTTATTCGAAACACTAGCATCCACCCAGCGTTTCTGATTTCGAAACGAACTCGACGGGAGAGCCGATGTCGCGGATAGCCCTGCTGGAACCGCCGTGCACCGACCAGGACGGCGCACTGCTCGCGCGCATGATGCCCGGGGACGCCCCGCCGATCGGGCTGTTCCGGATGTTCGCCAGAAACCTCCCGATGGCTGGCGCCATGCACGGGTGGGGTCGCTACGAGTTGGGCAGCCGGCTGACGTCTCTGGACGGAGGCCGTCATGCATAAGCTTGTTGTCCTGTATTCCGAGCCCGCCGACCCTGACCACTTCCGCGACTACTACGTGACCAACCACCTTCCGCTGGTCACGAATTGGCCCGGCCCGCTTGCGTGGCGCTACAGCTTCGACGTGGCGGCGCTCGAGGGAGAAGCGCCGTATTTCGCGGTCTTCGAAGCCGACTTCGCTGACGCCGCCGCCATGGACGCGGCGCTGGCGTCGCCGCACGGCCAGCGGCTGGCCGCCGATGTCGCCAACTACGCCACCGGCGGTGCGGTCATCATCCACTATCCGGTACAGGACGGCACCGGCTGAGGCAGGCCGGTACGCTCCGGGACGCGTTCGGTCGGCCGCTTAAGGCCAGGTCCGGCTAGCGGCGGACGCCGTTGGCGGTTGCCGGTTCGTTGAGCGTCAAAGGTGGGCCGATGTCCTGGCCGGATGTCACGGTGGTTGATGCGTGCGTGCGGCGCGACGGCCGGGGCGGTAGCCCCACGGCCGTCACCGACGACGACCTGGCGGCGACGGACGCGGACCGGCGTGCGGTCGCTGCTGCGGTCGGCACCTCGCACGCGGCGTTCCTCGGCCCGGGGCGGACGCCGGACGGTGGCTGGCCGGTCCGGTTCTTCACCGCCACCGCCGAACTGTCCGGCTGCGGCCACGGCACCGTTGCCGCGCAGGCCGTCCGGTTGACCCGCACCGCGCTGGGCGAGCTGAACGACCGCCAACACACCGGCGGGCGCACGTTCGACACCGTCGCGATCCGCCGCCCCGCCGGCATCGAGGTGTGGTTCGACCAGGGCCTCGTCGCGCTGCGTCACCCGGCACCGGACGAGCGCGCCGCGATCGTCGCCGCACTCGGGCTCACCGCGGACGATCCGCATCCGACCGACGCGCCACGGGTCGCCGCGCCCGGCGCACCACGCATGCTGGTACCGGTCCACGACCGGTCGGCGCTGCTCCGAGTCTGCCCACACCTCGGCAGGCTGACATCGGCGTGCCGGCGGTACGGGCTCCTCGGCTGTTTCGTGTACGTACCGCCGGTGGGCGACCGACCGGGTGCGGCGCGGATGTTCGCGCCGGCGATCGGTGTCGACGAGGACGTCGCCAACGCCAACAGCACCGGCTGCCTGGCCGCCCACCTGCTCGACACGACAGGGGCGCAGACGGTCGCGATCGAGGTGGAGCAGGGTGACACCCTCGGTCGACCGGCCAGCGTGCTCGCTTCGGCCCGACGCGGGCCGGCGGGCATCACGACCCGGGTCGGCGGGTTAGCGGTGGTCCGCGACTCTCACAAATGACCATCTCTACGAGTTCTGCGAACGCCCCCTCGGCGATCACGTTTCCGCAGGTCGCCGTTCGCAAAAAACCTCTCAAAACCAGGGCGTTCTGAGAATCGGTTCTGAGAGGGTGATCGCGTGGATCTCACCATCGTCAGGCCGCGAATGCGGTAAACGCCACGACTGCCTCAAATGCGATGCTCCGGCCGGAAGTCCTTGCCGCACCCGTGGCGGCAAGACCGCGACGAAGTACCACACCGCCCGCTTCATCCTCGTTCCCGCGCTCCGCGAAGAGCTCGATGTCGCCGTGCCCGACGACCGCGGCCCGGGCCGGCCCTGGGTGCCTGGCCCGCGCATCGAGCCCGCCGAGCAGGCGCCGGCCGCGGCCGCTATCCGGATCGGATACGCCCGCTGCTCCACCGCCCAGCAGGAGCTGCAGTGGCACCCCTGTGCCCGAGATCGCGAAGAAGCTCACCATCAAGACCGGCAAGAACGCTGGCCAGCACCCCTCCGTCGCCTCGCTCTACC
The DNA here is from genome assembly GCF_002099185.1 of Streptomyces sp. CB03238. Taxonomy (NCBI): domain Bacteria; kingdom Bacillati; phylum Actinomycetota; class Actinomycetes; order Kitasatosporales; family Streptomycetaceae; genus Streptomyces; species Streptomyces sp. CB03238. The sequence continues at coordinate 197,398 of NZ_NBCN01000003.1, forward strand.
GCGCGCTCGCCGAAGCCGACGACTAGAACAAGATCATCCCATGGCGGGTTCGGAGCGTATCTGGGTCACACCCCAGAATGGTCCGCTCCGCGTCGGTGCCACCGTCGACCGCGACCCGACCGAGCACGTCGCGCCACTCGGCGCGGGCCCGCGCCAGCGCCACGTCGAAGGTGCGGGCCGCACGGTTCGCGTGGCGGCGTGCGCCCACCACCGAGGCCAGGGACATGCCGGTGTGTGCGGACACCCGCGCGCCGGCCGGGAAGGTCAGCGTGATGCCCGCCCGGTGACCGGACCCGAGGGCGAGGCCGCGTCCGCCCGGTGTGTCAGGCTGCTGTCCACCCACGTCGCCGTCGCCGTGAAGGCCGTGTCGAACCGCGCGCTGAAGTACACCGTGCAGTGACCGCTGTTCCAGCCTCCCGCGAACTCGACCAGGCCCTCCGCCCGGTCATCGCCCACTGCTCGGGCCTCGATTTCTGCGGGCGCTGCTGCCACGACTGGGCGGTACCGAAGTCGACCGCGCTGGTCACGTCCAACTGCAGCTGTGCCGCGCGGGATGCCGGATAGGTGAAACGGGCATGACCGGTCATCCGCTCGGCGGTCAGTTCGGCCCGAACGCCGGAGGCGGTGAGCGTACCGGCGTAGAAACCGGCCTCACCGGTCTCGTCCGCGCACGGCGCGGTCGCGGGCTCGGCCCGCGCCTCGCCGGTGTAGGGCAGGAGGCGCAGATTGCCCCACATGCCACCGCCGGTGCCGCTGGCCTTCGTCTGGCTGAAGCCGAGGACGGGTCCGCCGGTGCGGTAGCCGTGCGGGGCGGCGCCCTCCATGTCGGGGCCGAGCTGGGCGAAACCGAAGGGGACCTGGGCACCGGGAAAGACGGTGACCCTCGCCGTCGGCACCGAGGAAGGTGTCGGCGGGGAGAACGTCACGGCGGACGGCTGTGCTTGCGGGAGAAGCGGAGGGGCCGGACGGCACCGAGGACGCGGCGGCCCGCGGTGGGCCGGAGAAGACGGCGGTCCCTGCCACAGCGGTGGCAGCCGCGACGAACGCGCGTCGCGAGGGAGGGGTGGCCGGGCTTGGTGCGGTCATGCGGGTTCCTCCAGGATGTCGGTGGTCGGGCGGGATCGGACGGGAGGGCCGTCGGCCGGAGTCGGTGCCGGTACGGCGCCGGGCGCGAGTGGTGCCGGCGCCGGACGGCTCGGTGCACTCCGGGCGGAACTGCGGGCCATGGACGCATGGGCCTATGACCGGATACGGGTGCGGAGCGACGGGTGGGCGGTACGGCGGGGGTAGGCATGCGACGGCCTCTCCTCGCCATCATGACAACGTTCTCACCTCGTTCGGGCGTCAGCCTCGTTCCGGCTCACGATGGGGGCCGCGCCTCGGCGGTCGAGGTGCGCAGTTCGAGTTCCGCCATGTTGCAGTGCCCCCCCGAGACGGACCCGTGTAGCGGTAGTACCGGTAGGGCTTGTCGTTCGCGATGAATACGGTTTGCCAATTCCCGGGCCACACCGCGTACCTGAGGTGTGCAGCGTGGTCCAGGGCCCGCCGGGGCCGTCCGCGGCCTGTACCTGTCCGCCGACGGTCCGGTTGACGTCGGCGTTCGCGCGGGGCCAGAAGCGGAGCTGGTCGACGGTGGTCGGCGCTCCGGCGTCCATACCCGCGTAGCAACCGTCGCCGTGCGCGGCGTCGTAGGCCGTGGCCGTGTCGCCGTCGAAGAGCGCGGCGGGCCCCGCCGTCTCGGAGGTGCCCGGGGTGCCGAAGACGCCGGCGGTCTCCGCCTTCGCGGGGAGTGGCACGTTGTGCACCGGGTTGCCGTCCGACCGCTGCCACACCCGCACGTAGTCCACATCAGTGGTGGTCGTGGACGGCGTACTGCTGTCCGGGCCGGATGTCCACCCGCTCCTGCCCCAGATCTCGGCCGACAGCAGCAAGGTGCATGGGCTCGGACGCCACGCCTTCGGGGTGGCGGGAGCGGGTGACTTCCCGGCCGTCGACGTACCAGATCAGTTGGCCGGGCTGCCAGTCGACGCCGATGGTGTGCCAGCCGCCGTCCGCCAGCGCGGCATTCACGAAGTCCTGGCTGTTGCTGGTGTTGCCGCCTTCGGGGCGGGCCCAGTGGTGGGTGGCGTGGCCGAGGTCGGGGCGGTCGCCGAGGTACTCGATCGCGTCGATCTCGGGCGGCCACTGGTCGTCGGAGGGGGCCGCCCAGAAGGCGCTGTACGCGCCGTTGCCGGGCGCGAACCGCATCCGCGCTTTCATGTGACCGTACGTGAAGTCGAACTTGGCCGGCTTGTCGGCGCGGCGTTGCCGATCCGTCCGGTGGTGACCATGCCACTGGTCCACTCGTACGTCTTGTCTCCGACGGTGTGCTGTTCGCGTACGGCCTTCATGTGCAGAGCCCCGTCACTGACCGAGACATTGCGGTCCAGCACCCATGATTGCTGCGGGTTGGCCCCGTTCGTGCAGCCGTCCTGTTCGCTGGATGCCCAGAACCAGCAGGTGACCCAGGTAATAGAGGCACACGCCGAGAGCCTGCGCCGGGTCAGGGACCGGGACCCCAGGGGCGCGGCCGCTGCCATGAGGGCCCACCTGGAACAGACTGAGCGTGATCTCCGCGCCGCGCTCCGGCTCGAGTGAGGCCCGGTCCGGCTCAAGCTCCCATCGGTGACCCCGCCGGTGGACGGCGGCGACTGCGGCACCGACGGCGCGCAATGCCGCTGCCGACGTCGTAGCCGGCGGCACGGGGCGAGTAGTTGGCGGGAGCCGAACCGCCCCCCAGGAGAGGCGTTCTCACCTGGTGATCCGGGCTCACCCCGTGCCACCCTCGTCCAGCTGCTCGCCGTTGGCCTGAACTACCGTGCTGCCGCGGCCCGGTCGCGTCATCTCGTGTACCACAAGCGTGACCTTCGCCGCCGGTGAGCGGTACTCGCGGGCCGAGGCCGACATGCGGGCGCACCCGAGAGGGGACCTCCATCGGCACGGCCGTTGCCGTGGACCTCGCGAGAGGCAGCACCTGCCGTGCGGAGCCGGGGTGGCGTACGGCCCGGGTGGCCACGTGCGGTGCGGAGCGCTGGGACGAGCTGGAAGCGTGCGAGGTATTGAGCCTACGACCGGACGCCCGCGTCGGCTTGGCGTCGCCTGCCCTCCACTGTGCGTCGGAAAGGTCCATCCACGGGTCCGACCGGAACTTTGCACACACCGGTGACAAAGTATGGACGCTCCGAGGAGAAGTCCTTACTGTGTCCGATGCGACGATGTGAGCCTCATGCCTCCCCGTTCGCACCTCTCCGTATCCGGGGCGACGGCGCGCTCCGGCAGCGATGGATTTCCCACTTGCCCGATCGAGTTCCTCAATCCTGAGGGACCGACAGGAGGACACGTGTATCCACGGCTGCACCCGCGCCGGCTGGGCAGACGCCTGGCCGGAGCGCTCATCGCCTCGTTACTGACTCTCGGGCTGTCGTCGTCTCCGGCCGCCGCGGACGACCCGGCCGCCGCCGATCTCCCTCCCCAGGTACCCGGTGTCACCCTGCGCGTCTTCGACGTGCAGGTACCGCTGAGCGAGATCTGCACCCTGAAGGCGGGACAGACGCCGAACGTCGACAAGCTGATGCCGGTGATCGACTGGTCCTCGGCCGCCGACTTCGGGCTGGAGTCCCAGTTCGTCTCGCACGTCATCGGCAATCTCAGCGCCCCCACCGCCGGGAGCTATTCCTTCCGGATCACCAGCGACGACGGTTCCCGTCTGTGGATCGACGACCAACTGGTCATCAACCACGACGGTCTGCACGGCCCCGAGCCGAAGGACGGCACGGTCCAGCTCACGGCCGGTTACCACTCCCTGCGCATCGAGCACTTCGAGCGCGACGGCGGTCAACAACTCACGCTGGCCTGGAAACCGCCGGGCGCCTCCGGCTTCAGCGTCGTACCGAACTCCGCGCTCAGCACAGACGCCGATGTCGTACGCGTGACGTCGCCGGGCCGCAAGGAGTGCGAGGGAGGCGCGGACTCGCCGGGTGACGGCCTGCCGCTCACCGGCGTGCACCCGAATTACACCCTGACCAACCTCCGGCCGAACGGCTTCGAGCCGCAGGTCTCCGCGATGGACTGGCTGCCCGACGGCCGCCTCGCCGTGGCCACCTGGGGCGGCAGCAACAACACGGCCGGTGAGGTCTACCTGCTGGGCAACGTCACGGGGAGCACCGGCCCGGACAAGGTGACGGTCAAGAAGGTGGCCGGGAACCTGAAGGAACCGATGGGCATCAAGTACGCCGACGGCAAACTGTACGTCTCGCAGAAGCACGAGCTGACCGAACTCAACGACACCAACGGCGACGAGGTCACCGACCAGTACCGCAGGGTCGCGGCGTGGCCGTTCGGCGGCAACTTCCACGAGTTCGCCTTCGGACTGCTCCACCGCGACGGGTACTTCTACCTCAACCTGTCGGTCTCCATCAACTACGGCGGCGCGACGACGGATCCGCAGCCCGCGGCGAACCGGGGCACCACGATCAAGGTGAACAAGGCGACCGGAGAGGTCTCGTACATCGCCGGAGGCCTGCGCACCCCCAACGGCATCGGATGGGGACCCGAGGGCGACATCTTCGTAACCGACAACCAGGGCGGCTGGCTGCCCTCGTCGAAGCTGGTGCACATCAAGCAGGACCGGTTCTTCAATCACTACACCAACCCGGACGGGCCCTTCGACTCCCGGCCGGTGACCAAACCGGTGCTGTGGCTGCCCCAGAACGAAATAGCCAACTCCCCCAGCACACCGCTGCAGTTGAAGGACGGTCCCTTCGCCGGACAGATGCTGTTCGGCGACGTGACGTACGGCGGCATCCAGCGCGGGTTCCTGGAGAAGGTGGGCGGCGAGTACCAAGGGGCCGTCTTCCGCCTCACGCAGGGGCTGGAGGCCGGAGTCACCCGGATCAGCGTCGGCCCGGACGGCGCACTCTACGCCGGCGGGCTGGGCGCGGGCGGCAACTGGGGCCAGGAAGGCAAGCTCACCCACGGCCTGCAGAAGCTGACGCCGAACGGCACCAACGCCTTCGACATCCGCGTTATGCGCGCCGTACCGGGCGGTTTCGCGCTGGAGTACACCCAGCCGTTGTCGACGGAAACGGCTGCCAACCTGGCCGGGCGCTACAAGATCAAGCAATGCGTTACGTACCGACCGCCGGCTACGGCGGCCCCAAGGTCGACGAGGAGACTCTCACGGCGCAGTCCGCCACTCTCTCCGCCGACCGCAAGACGGTCACCCTGGCGATCCCGGGGCTCAAGGCCGACCGGGTCGTCCACGTGCGCTCGCCCCGCTCCTTCACCTCGGCCGACGGTGCGCAATTGTGGAGCACCGAGGCGTGGTACACGCTCAACCAGCTACCCGGCGTGACGTCCCGCCAGGGTGAGGTGAAGGGAGTCAACGGCAAGTGCCTGGACGTCGACAACTCCCAGACCGCCGACGGCACGAAGATCCAGCTGTGGACCTGCAACGGCACCGGCGCCCAGACCTGGACCCTCCCCGGCGACGGAACCGTACGGGCCCTGAGTAAGTGCCTGGACGTTTCCAACGGGGGCAGCGCCGACGGCACCAAGGTCCAACTGTGGACCTGCAACGGCACCAGCGCCCAGACCTGGCAGCCCCAGGCCGACGGCACGCTGCGCAACCCGCAGTCCGGCAAATGCCTCGACGCATCCGGCGGCACCTGGAACGACGGCACGCCCGCCCACCTGTGGACCTGCCACACCGGCCCCAACCAGAAATGGACCCTTCCGTAGAAAGGAGGCGACGGTACATGCGCAACCGACTCAAAGCGACCGTCGGCCTGTTCATCGGCGCCGCGCTGTGCGTGGCACCCCAAGCCCTGGCCCTGCCCAGTCCGGCGGCCCATCCGCTCGCCACCGCACAAGCGGAGACGGCCGGGCACCCGGCGGCCGGCCCGGCGGCCGATCCGGCCTACAAAATCCTCGTGTTCTCGAAGACGGCGGGCTTCCGCCACTCCTCGATCGACAACGGCCTGGCGGCACTCAGGGACCTCGGCACGGCCCATGACTTCACCGTGGACGCGACCGAGAACGCCCAGGCCTTCACCACCGGCAACCTCACCCAGTACAAGGCGGTCGTCTTCCTGTCGACCACGGGTGACGTGCTGGACGGTGCCCAGCAGACGGCGTTCGAGCAGTACGTCAAGGGCGGCGGCGGATACGTCGGCATCCACGCCGCGGCCGACACGGAGTACGACTGGCCCTTCTACGAGGGGCTGGCGGGCGCTCTCTTCCACTCCCACCCGGCCGTTCAGTCCGCCACCGTCGAGGTCGAGGACCGGGCCCACGACTCCACCGCCCATCTGGGCAGCGCCTGGCAGCGGACCGACGAGTGGTACAACTACCGCTCCAACCCGCGTGCCACCGCCCACGTGCTGGCCTCCCTCGACGAGACCAGCTACTCGGGCGGCTCCATGTCCGGCGACCACCCGATCGCCTGGTGCAAGGACTACCAGGGCGGCCGGGCCTTCTACACCGGCGGCGGCCACACCGACGAGTCCTACGGTGAACCCGCCTTCCGCCGGCATCTGCTCGGCGGCATCCGCTGGGCCGCCGGGATGACCAAAGCCGACTGCCGCCCCGAGACCGGCTACACGGCCCTGTTCGACGGTTCCGGCACCACCGGCTGGAAACAGGCGGGCCCCGGCGGGTTCACTCTCGCCGACGGTACGCTCACCTCGCACGGCGGGCTGGGCATGCTGTGGTACTCCGCCAAGGAGTTCACCGGCGACTACTCGCTCAAACTCGACTGGAAGCTGGACGGCGACGACAACTCCGGTGTCTTCGTCGGTTTCCCGGCCTCCGACGACCCGTGGTCGGCGGTGAACAACGGCTACGAGATCCAGATCGACGCCACCGACGATCCCGCACGCACCACCGGAGCGGTCTACGGGTTCAAGTCCGCAGACATCACCGCGCGCGACGCGGCGCTGAACCCGCCTGGCGAGTGGAACACCTACGAGCTGCGCGTCACCGGGGAGCGGTTGGAGATCTTCCTCAACGGGCGCAAGATCAACGACTTCACCAACACGGACCCGGTGCGCAGTCTCCGGCAGGGGCACATCGGTATCCAGAACCACGGCGACGGAGACACGGCGGCGTTCCGCAACATCCGGATCAAGGAGTCGGGTGGGACCCAGCCGGGTCCGCGGTCCGGTGAGGTGAAGGGGGTGAACGGCAAGTGCCTGGACGTCGACAACTCCCAGACAGCCGACGGTACGAAGGTCCAGCTGTGGACCTGCAACGGCACCGGCGCCCAGAAGTGGACCCTCCCCGGCGACGGAACCGTACGGGCCCTCGGCAAGTGCCTCGACGTCTCGGGCGGCGGCACCGCCGACGGCACCAAGGTCCAGCTGTGGACCTGCAACGGCACCGGCGCCCAGAAGTGGACGCACCAGCCCGACGGCACGCTGCGCAACCCGCAGTCCGGCAAGTGCCTCGACGCATCCGGCGGCACCTGGAACGACGGCACGCCCGTCCACCTGTGGACCTGCCACACCGGGCCCAACCAGAAATGGACCCTTCCGTGACAGGACGCGGCGGAACCGGAGAGGCCGAACCGAGCCGAACCGCCCGCCAGTCGGCCGCTCGCGTTCCCAAGTGCGCAGATCCCCGCCCCCGACCCGAACGCATCTCCAAGCCCTTCCGGACGGCTGACAGCGACGCCCAGTAACCCACCGCGTGACAGAAGCCCCGCCCGAAACATTGCCGGCGGGGCTTCGTCGTCTCACGCCGCTCTCACACGGCTCTGGTTTCACTCGCCCGCTCACCGCGGCCGCGGCCTGCTTACCCGCGCCACCCTCGCCGCAGATCAGCACGACGGGGTCGGGGATGAGGAGCCGTTCCGCGGCATCCGCCATCATCCCCGGCGATCGTTCCGGATGGGTGAGGCCTTCATCATTGGGCCTTCGTCGCGAACGCTGCCGCGGTGGCCATGCGGTTGGAGGATGTCGCTCGGGAGGCGGGGATCTCGCGTGTGGGCGGCAGTCCTCCCGCTGCTGCCGGTGCCGGCCTGGTTTCAGGGCCTCGCGGGCGGTGCCCGCGGACTTCCCCGCCTGGGCCGGGTCTATGCCTTCTTCCGCCGGTGGCGCGAGCACGGGCTGATCGCGGAGTCCCACGACCGGCTGCGTGGCATGGACGACAAGACCTTTCGCCGACGGCTCGATGAACGGGAGCCGGTGGTCGCCGAGCGACTGCCCTACTCCCTCGAGCTCAAGCAGAACGCCGACGCCCGAGGAACCGTGCGTCTGCAGTGCCGGCAGCCGGCCCGTCCCCTTCGGTGAACTGTCCACGTCGAGAACGCCTCCGCCCAACGCGGCCAACCACCTCTGGCCCGCCTCAAACCGTGGTCCGGCTGGCAGATCGCCGATCCCGGGCCGGCCATCCATCGGCTCGCCCCACCGCCCAGCTTCCCGACAGCGAGTGGATGGATCCTCCCGGCGAGAACGTACTGCCGACCGTCTGCGTGGCATCCGCGATCAGCATGCCCGCCGACGCGGCCGGAGACCTGCAGACCGCCGCGTTCCGGCAGGACAGCCACTACCTCAGCCTGGCCTGGGAGCGAATCTACAAGCCGATCCGCTCCCACAACGAGGCATCAACGGCCACCTCAAGAGCGCCGGGAATCGGCTTGACCTCTGTCCCCCCCGTAAATGGACACAGAAGATGCGTGTGCCTGTTCTGTGCCGTATGCCGAAGTTCAACGCACCGTAGTCAGCTCCAGGTCAGCACGGGAGGGGTGGGAACAGGTGATGACGTGGGCTTTCAGTCAGCACGGAGCCGGCACGGCACCACCACAATCGTGCCCGAATAGTGCAACTCGGACAGCTCCCTTCGGGGGCCTCGCCGAGGCCCCCGAAGAGGCTCCGGCCGTCGCGCCGCAGGTGCCTCCATGGTGGCCACGCGCACACCGGCGCACAGAACTATGGTGTCCCGCCACATACGCCGCTGACCTGGGCGTTCCTACGGTGTGGCGACACGGAAACGTCCCCACCAACTGTCCGGAAGTGGTGTTCATGGCCGCCCCCGCATCCGTCCCACCAGCGCCGTCGTCGCTCAAGCGCATCGTCGCCGCGAGTCTCATCGGGACCACCATCGAGTGGTACGACTTCTTTCTGTACGGGTCTGCCGCCGCGCTCGTCTTCAACAGGCTCTTCTTTCCCGACTCCGACCCGCTCGTGGGCACGCTGCTGTCCTTTCTGACGTACGCCGTCGGGTTCGCCGCGCGGCCGCTCGGGGCGTTGGTGTTCGGGCATTACGGGGACCGGCTCGGGCGCAAGAAGTTGCTCGTGCTGAGTCTGCTGCTCATGGGCGGGGCGACGTTCGCCATCGGGTTGTTGCCGACGCACGCCACCATCGGGACGGCGGCGCCCGTGCTGCTGACCGTGTTGCGGTTGGTGCAGGGTTTTGCGCTCGGGGGTGAGTGGGGCGGGGCCGTGCTGTTGGTGTCGGAGCACGGGGACGCGCGGAGGCGCGGCTTCTGGGCGTCGTGGCCGCAGACCGGGGCGCCCGCCGGGCAGTTGCTGGCGACCGGGGTGCTGTCCGCGGTCACCGCGCTGCTGTCGGACGCGGCCTTCACCTCGTGGGGATGGCGCATCCCGTTCCTGCTGTCCGGGGTTCTGGTGATCGTCGGCTTGTGGATCCGTCTCTCCGTCGATGAATCGCCCGTCTTCAAGGCTGCGTTGGCCCAGGCCGAGGCGCGCAAGGCGGAAACCGCGCAGGTGGAGAAGATGCCGCTGGTCGCCGTGTTGCGGCACCACTGGCGCGATGTCCTGATCGCGATGGGCGCGCGGATGGCCGAGAACATCAGTTACTACGTCATCACCGCGTTCATCCTGGTGTACGCGACGACGTCGACCGGGCTCAGCAAGCAGACCGCGCTCAACGCCGTACTCATCGCCTCAGCCGTGCACTTCGCGGTCATCCCCGCGTGGGGCGCCCTGTCCGACCGTGTCGGGCGGCGGCCGGTCTATCTGATCGGGGCGGTCGGTGTCGGGGCCTGGATGTTCCCGTTCTTCGCGCTCATCGACTCCAGGAGCTTCGGCAGTCTGCTGCTCGCCGTGACCGTCGGGCTGGTGCTCCACGGAGCGATGTACGCGCCGCAGGCGGCGTTCTTCTCCGAGATGTTCGCGACCAGGATGCGCTACTCGGGCGCCTCCATCGGCGCGCAGTTCTCCTCGGTGGTGGCCGGCGCCCCGGCGCCGCTGATCGCGACCGCGCTGCTGGCCGATCACGGCACCTCGACACCGATCTCCCTGTACGTCATCGCCGCGGCGCTGCTCACCGTGGTCGCGATCGCGTGTGCCCGGGAGACCCGCAACCGCGACCTGGCCGATGTGGCCGAGGACCGGGAGAGGGTCGTGGTGGGGCGCTGAGCCTGTCGGCCTGGAACGGCCGGTCGCCCCTGCCGGGGGCGGCCGGCCGTTTCAGCGTGCGACCGCCGCGGACATCGCGTGCAGCCGCAGCGCGAGCTGGATCTCCAGGGCCCGGGGCGGGGACTGCCAGTCGGGGCCGAGGAGCCGGCCTATGCGTTCCAGGCGCTGCGCCACCGTGTTGACGTGGACGTGCAGTTCGTCCTTCGTACGGACCGGGCTCATCCCGCTCGCGAAGTACGCGTCGAGCGTGCGGACCAGGTCGGTGCCACGACTCCGGTCGTACGCGACGACCTCGCCGATCGTGCGGGTGACGAAGCCGGTGATGTCCCGCGTGTCGGCGAGCAGCAGGCCCAGGAACCCCAGCTCCGAGGCGGCCGCGCCCTCGCCGGGGCGGCCGAGCAGGCGCAGGGCGTCCAGGCAGCGGCGGGCCTCGGCGTACGCCGGGGCTATGGCGCCCGGCCGGGCGGCGGGCGCGTCGACCGGCGAGGAGGCCCCGACGGTGACCGGTTCGCGCAGGGTGCCGCCGAGGTGCTTGGCGGTCTGGCGGGCCAGCTCGGCCGCGGTGTCGCCCGGCCCCAGTGGGAGCAGCAGCACGGTGCCGCCGTCGCGGGCGGAAGCGAGGCCGCGGCGGGTGGCCGCCAGGTGCGAGGCCGCCGACCAGAGGCGCCGCCGGTCGGCGCTCTCCCGCTCGGTGACGTGCGGATCCGGGTGCGGATCGACGTGCGGATCCGGCCTGTCTATGCGGGCGGCCAGCACCACGTGCGGGGCGTCGAAGTCGGCACTGAGGCGGGCGGCGCGCTCCCGCAGCAGCCGCCGGTCCCGCTCGGGCGCGTCCAGCAGGTCGTCCAGCAGCTCCCCCCGTACCCGCTGTTCCGCCTCCCCGGCGGAGCGGCGCGCGAGCAGCAGCAGGGAGGTGACCATCGCGGCCCGCTCCAGGGTGCGCTGGTCGACCGGGTCCAGGTCCGGGTGGCCGCGCAGCACGAGCGCCCCGAGGGCCTCGCCGCCCGCCGACACGGCCGCCACCCACTCGTCGCCGCGCCGCGTCGCGTGGCCGTCGACGCACTCGGCGGGGAGCGGCCCTTCGGTGAACTCCACCGATCCGTCCAGGACTTCCGAGAGGGCCGCCGCCACGTCGTGGACCCCGCCGCCGCGCAGGACCAGCTCGGTGAGCCGGTCGTGCACCTCGGAGGCCCGCTCGATGACGCCGCTGTGGGCGCGGATGATGCCGTTGGCCCGCTCCAGCTCGGCCAGCGCCGACCGGGTCTCCGCGAGCAGGTTGGCGGTGTCGATGGCGACCGCCGCGTGCGCGGCGAACGAGCCGAGCAGCGCGACCTGTTCGCGTTCGAAGACGCGGGCGCGCCGGTCGGCGGCGAAGAGCACACCGATCACCTGGCTGCCCAGCATCAGCGGCACGCCCAGGATCGCCACCAGGCCCTCGTCCCGTACGCCGGAGTCGATGGCGCGCGTGTGCTGGAACCGCTCGTCGTCGAAGTAGCTCTCCGTCACATACGGTCGGGCCGTCTGGGCGACGAGACCGCCGAGCCCCTCCCCCATGCCCAGGCGCAGCTGCTGGAAGCGGGCGGAGACCGAGCCCTCGGTGACCCGCATGTAGGTGTCGCCGGCGGCCGGGTCGTTGAGGCTCAGGTAGGCGACCTCGGTGCCCAGCAGTGAGCGCGCGCGTTGCACGATCGCGCGCAGCACCGCGTCGAGGTCGCGCAGCCCGGCGAGGTCGTGCGCGGTCTCGAAGAGCGCGGACAGCTCGGCCTCGCGGCGCCGGCGGCCCTCCAGCTCGGCGCGGACGCGCAGCGCGAGCTGCTTGGCGTGTTCGAGCGCGGTGAGCACGTCGGGACCGGCGCCGCCGGCCCGGGCGAGCAGCACGGGCCGGTCGTACGCCTCGACGGCCGCCCCACGCGCCAGAAGCCCCAGGTAGGCGGCCGGGTCGGCGCTGGGCTCCGGCTCACGGAGCGGTTCTTCGGACATGGTCACAGGGATACCTGTCGTACGGGTGCTCGCACCAGCCCTGTGGACAACTCGCGGCCCGCCTCGCGGCGCGCTCAGTGCGCGGTCCAGCCGCCGTCGAGGACGAGCGAGGTGCCGGTGATGAACGAGGCGTGCGGGGCGCAGAGGTAGGCGACGGCTTCGGCGACCTCTTCGGGTTCGATGAGCCGCTTGAGCGCCGAGTCCTTCAGCAGGACGTCGGCCAGGACGCGCTCGGGCGGGACGCCGTGGGCCTCCGCCTGGTCCGCGATCTGTGCTTCGACCAGGGGCGTGCGTACATAGCCGGGGTTGACGCAGTTGGCGGTGACGCCGTGGGGTGCGCCTTCGAGGGCGGCGGTTTTGGACAGCCCCTCCAGGCCGTGTTTGGCGGCCACATAGGCGGACTTGTAGGCGGAGGCGCGCAGCCCATGGACGGAGGAGAGGTTGACGATACGCCCCCAGCCTTGCGCGTACATGTGCGGCAACGCGCCCCTGATCAGCCGGAAGGGTGCCTCCAGCATCACGGTGAGGACGGTGTGGAAGACGTCCGGAGGGAACTCCTCGATGGGCCGCACGCATTGCAGTCCGGCGTTGTTGACCAGGATGTCGGTGCCGGCCGCCAGGTGTTCGGCGGCGTCGAGGTCGGTCAGGTCGAGTACGTGGGGTTCGACCGCCCCGGCCAGTGCGGGCGCCGCTTCTGCCAGGGCGTCCAGTCCCGGGGCGTCCCGGTCGACGGCCCTGACCTTCGCCCCGGCGGCCGCGAGCCGCAGCGCGCAGGCGCGGCCGATGCCGCTCGCCGCGCCGGTGACGAGGGCGGTGCGGCCGCCGAGGTCGAGAGGGGTGACGGTGGGGTGGGGTGCGGTCATGCTTCGCACCCTAGGGAGCGCGGACCCCCTGACCGATGTGGCGTGGACCCACACTTTTCCCTAGTCAGGCATGGTGGAGAACCATGTGGGGCCGTCGGTGAGGGCCTGCTTGATCCGGAACCGTTCGCTCTCGCGCAGTGGCGGCAGTGCGTCCAGCGGGAACCAGCCCACCTCCAGCGACTCCTCGTCGTTGACACGCGCCTCCCCGCCGACGGCTCGGCAGCGGAAACAGGTGTCCATGTACTGGCACTGGTCGCCGTTGGCGTACGTGACCGTCGGCAGCGTCTCCACGAGGACCACGCGCTCGACGACGCACTCCACGGCCGTCTCCTCGTACACCTCCCGTACGGCGGTGACGGCCGGCTGCTCCCCCGGCTCGGGGATCCCGCCGATGATCGACCACTTGCCGGTGTCGGCGCGTCTGACCAGGAGGACCCGCCCCTCGTCGTCGAAGACGACGGCGCTGACGCCCGGCAGGAACAACAGCTGGTGTCCGGCGGTGGCCCGTACGGCCCGGATGAAGTCGGGAGTTGCCATGCCCCGACCCTAGGTGGTGGCGGTCCTCCGGCGGCGTGCGGCGGCGCCGAACGCCGCCCAGCCGAGGCCCGCGGCGGCGAGCGCCACAAGCGCCGCCTCGGGGAGGGGGCCCATGCGGGTGGCCGGTGTCAGCGAGGAGCGCAGCGGCACCTCCGCGACCAGGGCGTCGGGGGTGAACATCCGGGACTCCCGCACGATGGTGCCGTCCGGCCGGATGATCGCGCTGACGCCGCTGGTGACGGGTACGACGACGGAACGGCTGTGCTCGACGGCCCGCACCCGGTCCATGGCGAGCTGCTGGTAGGTCATCTCGCTGCGCCCGAAGGTGGCGTTGTTGCTCGGTACGGAGATGAGCCGGGCGCCGTGCGTGACGGTGTCCCGTACGGCCCAGTCGAAGGCCGCCTCGTAACAGGTGGCGAGCCCGACGCGGGTGCCGGCGAGGTCGAAGACGCCCACCTTGTCGCCCGGTCCGAAGTCGCGGCTGACCCGGTCGACGTTCTTGTTGAAGACGCGGACGACGGATCGCATCGGGATGTACTCGCCGAACGGCTGGACGTGCCGTTTGTCGTACGTCGCGACGGGCCCGCGTTCCGGGTCCCACTGGATCAGGGTGTTGCGCAGCGTGCCGGTCTCGGGGGTGAGGACGGCACCGATGACGGTCGGTACGCCGATGGCCCTGACCGCCCTGTCGATGACGCCCCGGGCGTCATCGTTGCGGTAGGGGTCGAGGTCGGAGGAGTTCTCCGGCCACAGGACGAAGTCCGGCTTGGCGACCCTGCCCGCCGCGACGTCGGCGGCGAGCTGCTCGGTGCGGTCGGCGTGGTTGTCGAGGACGGCTCGGCGCTGTGCGTTGAAGTCCAGGCCGAGGCGCGGCACGTTGCCCTGGATGGCGGCGACGGTCGCGGTGCCGTCCTCCGCGGCGTCGGAGACGAGCGGCTGGGCGGCGAGGGCTGCCGTGACCGGCACGAAGAGGGAGAGGGCGGCCGCGGCGAGGGGGCCGCGCGGGAGGGTGCCGGTCGCCCTGTACGTACGGAGGACGCGTACCGCCTCGTACAGGCCGAAGCCGCACAGGGCGACGGCGAAGCCGAGCACGGGCGTGCCGCCCACCGCCGCGAGCGGCAGGAACAGGCCGTCCGCCTGGCCGAAGGCGATCTTGCCCCAGGGGAAACCGCCGAAGGGCACGCGCGCGCGTGCCGCCTCTCCCACGATCCATGCGGCGGCGGCGAACACCGGCCATGCGGGGAGCCGCGACACGGCGGCGACGAGGAGGCAGGCGGCCGCGATGAAGAGCGCCTCGACGGCGGCGAGCGCCAGCCACGGCACCGCCCCGACCTCCTCACCGGTCCACGCCAGGAGGGGCAGGAGGAAGCCGAGGCCGGCGAGGTGGCCGAGGCCGAAGCCCGCCCTCAGCCGCCGGCCGCGCAGGGTCCACCCGAGCAGGGCGAAGCCGGGCACGGCGAGCCACCACAGGGGGCGGGGCGGGAAGCTCAGGTACAGCAGGGCCCCGGACAGCACCGCTGCCGCCGGTCGCACCAACCGCCACGGCAACCGGACCCGCCGCTTCTCAGGCGCGGGGGGAGGGACATCGACGGCGGTCATGGTGGCGCTCACGTGCGGAGTCTACGGCGACCTCCGGTGCGAACGGCAGCGCGGGCGGCCACGGGGGCCCTGGTGGTACGTGTACGCCCGGACGCCTGCCGGTGCCCGGCCCGCTCGTCGTCGTCGGCGGCGGGGGACGGTCAGGGTGGGCCCGGCAAGGACACGCCGTCCGGGCCGGGGTCCTCCGTGTCCGTCAGGATGGCCCACTCCACTGTGGCGGCCGTGCTCCGCTGGAGGCGGAGGAAGTGGTGGATGACGTGG
Source organism: Streptomyces sp. CB03238 (assembly GCF_002099185.1). NCBI lineage: Bacteria > Bacillati > Actinomycetota > Actinomycetes > Kitasatosporales > Streptomycetaceae > Streptomyces > Streptomyces sp. CB03238. Next base: position 213,056 of record NZ_NBCN01000003.1, read on the forward strand.
ACGGCCGTTTCGGCGCCGTCCACGGTGACCGTGAAGCTCCGCCCGTCGCGCAAGGTGAGCACCACGCCCTCACCTCGGCGGACGACGACCGCCGTGCCCTTGTCGGGCAGCCACCGGTACCCCCAGCCGCCCCACTGGCGCGGGGTGACCAAGGGGGCGTGTTCGGCGCCCACCACGGTGTCGAGCGGGATGCGCCGGCGCGGCACGCCCATGTGGCCGCACCGCACGTCGAGGGCGTGCCGGTCCACCGTGAGCTCGACGTACACGAAGGCGAGCGTCCCGAAGAGCACCAGCAGCCCCGCCGCGACGCAGCCGACCACCGCCATCAGCAGGGCGGCGGTGCCGGAGGTCCACGGCAGGTCCACGGCCAGTTCGATGCCGAGGGCCACACAGGCCGCTCCGGTGGCGGCGAGCACCCACTGGACGCGGTTGGTGGCTCGTCCGGTCCATCTGTCGGGCACCGGCTCTGCGGGAGGTCGCTCGTCGCGGGGCTGGTCGGAGTGGTCCCTCATGAGTAGCAGCGTACTCACGTTCCGCGATCAGGGCCCGCTCGCGCGGAGCCGGACGACCGGCTCAGTGCGTGGGCGCCGCCGCGCCGAGCAGGCGGCCTTCCGCGTACGCCAGGGCCGCCTCCGGCAGCTCCGCCTCGCGGCCGCTGAGCAGCACGGTGAGGCCCGTTACGGGGGCCGCGGCGGGTTCCGGCAGGGCGCCGATACGGCGCAGCGCCTGGGCGGCGACCGCGTCGGCCGAGCCGTGCAGCACCACGGGCGGGCGGCCGGCGGGCTGTACGGCCGTCCGGATGCGTTCGGCGACCAGTTCGTAATGGGTGCAGCCCAGGACGACGGCCCTTACATCGGTGGGGGTGAGCGCGGCGGCCGCGGCGATGGCCCGGTCGATGGCGTCCTCGTCGGCGTACTGGACCGCGTCGGCGAGACCGGGGCAGGGCACCTCGGTGACCATGACGGAGCCCGCGAAGTCCCGGATGAGCCCGCGCTGGTAGGGGCTGCCCGTGGTGGCGGGGGTGGCCCAGATGGCGACGGGCCCGCCGCCGGCCGCGGCCGGCTTGATCGCCGGGACGGTCCCGATGACGGGGATCGCCGGCTCCAGCTCGGCGCGGAGCGTCGGCAGGGTGTGTACGGAGGCGGTGTTGCAGGCCACGATCAGCGCGTCGGGCCGGTGCGCGGCGGCCGCGCGGGCCACGGCGAGGGCGCGTGTGGTGAGGTCGGCGGTCGTGCGGGGACCCCAGGGCATGCCGTCGGGGTCGGAGGAGAGGACGAGAGCCGCGTCCGGCCGCAGCCGACGCACCGCGGCGGCCGCCGCCAGGAGGCCGATTCCGGAGTCCATGAGCGCGATCTTCACCCGGTCACCCTAGCCGACACCCCTTGCAGTCCCGTCATTGTGGGGCAGACTGCGACGAATGAGCGCCATTGCGTGGATCGCCCTGGGGTCGGTGGCCGCCTGGGTGTGGCTGCTGCTGGGGCAGGGTTTCTTCTGGCGTACGGATCAGCGCCTGCCGCGCCGCGCGGACCCGGCCTCGTGGCCGTCGGTCGCCGTGGTGGTGCCGGCCAGGAACGAGGCGGAGGTACTGCCGCTGAGCCTGCCGTCGCTGCTGGCGCAGGACTATCCCGGCCCGGTGGACATCTTCCTGGTGGACGACGGCAGCGAGGACGGTACGGGGGACCTCGCGCGCGCCCTGTCCGTGCGGTACGGCGGGCCGCCGGTGACGGTGGCGTCGCCCGGGGCGCCGGAGCCCGGCTGGACGGGGAAGCTGTGGGCGCTGCGGCACGGAATCGGGCTGGCACGCGCGCGTGGAGAGGGGGAAGGGCCGGGCGGCCCGGAGTATCTGCTGCTGACGGACGCGGACATCGCGCACGAGCCGGACAGTCTGCGGGAGCTGGTCGCCGCGGCCACCGCGAACCGTCTCGACCTGGTCTCGCAGATGGCGCGGCTGCGGGTGGCGACCGCCTGGGAGCGACTGGTCGTTCCCGCGTTCGTGTACTTCTTCGCCACGCTGTACCCGTTCCGCCGGGTCAATACGGCGGGTGCGCGGACGGCGGCCGCCGCGGGCGGGTGCGTGCTGCTGCGTACGGAGATGGCCGACCGGGCGCGCGTTCCGGAGGCGATCCGTCAGGCGGTGATCGACGACGTGTCGCTGGCGCGGGCGGTCCAGCGGGCCGGTGGCCGGATCTGGCTGGGGCTCGCCGACCGGGCGGACAGCGTCCGCCCCTATCCCCGGCTGGCGGATCTGTGGCGGATGGTGGCGCGCACTGCGTACGCCCAGCTGTGGCACAACCCGCTGCTCCTGGCGGGAACGGTGGCGGGGCTGGGGGTGGTGTACCTGGCGCCGCCCGCCGCGCTGGGCGCGGGCCTGTTCATGGGGGACGCAGCGGCCGGTGTGCTGGGCGCGGTGGCGTGGGCGGTGATGACGGGGACGTACATCCCGATGCTCCGCTACTACCGGCAGTCGCTGTGGCAGGCGCTTCTGCTGCCGTTGACGGCGTCCCTCTATTTGTGCATGACGGTCGATTCGGCGGTGCGGCACTACCGGGGCCGCGGGGCGTCCTGGAAGGGCCGCACCTACCCGCGTCCGGAGGTCGCGCCGGACAGGTGACGGGCGGTCAGGAACGGGCGGTCAGATACGGTCGCGCGGTCCGGTGCCAGATTGAGGAGGCCGGCACCTCAGCGCACTTTTCCCGGCACACGGAGTAACGCCGACGCAATTCGACGGTGAGGGCGAGTGAACACCGCGCACGTCCAGCGGAACATTGATCCTCTTTAAGCATGGACATGCCGAGCCTCATCCCCCGCGGGGCGCCCGGGGATTTATGTATACGCCACCTTGCCGACACGCTCCAGCGGGCACGGGGACCTGCCGGTAACCCCCCGTCAGCCTGGCCTTTACACGGACGGTGACCGTTTTTCCCGGGTTCGCTCGTATTGGCGATCCGCGGCCACTCATACCGCGTAAAACAACCTGCTTATCAGCCTCCCCAACCAGCACATCGTGGGCTTAACTTATGTGCCATGACCTCCCCCCGTTCCTACGGCGGCGCTTACTACCACGCGCCGTCGTTCCCGGACACCCCGATCTACGACTCTCTCGTCGCGGAACGGGGCACGCCTCAGATCGCGCCGATCCGAGTGCCCGCCGCGTACGACACCGGCAGCTCCTACCTGCCGGCGCTCCCCGCGGCCCTGCCCGCCCTCCCGGCGGCTCCCTCCCAGCCCATGCCCTCCTATGGCGGCGGCTCGTACGGCTATCCCCAGCAGGCTGCCCCGCAGCCCGCCCCGCTGCAGCACATGCCGGCGCCGTACATCCCGCAGCAGCCGACCGCCGCCCGCGGCGGCTATCCGGGCCCTCAGCCCCCGTATCAGTCGCGGCCGGTTCCGACCGGGTACGAGGCGATGCGCCCGGCGGCGCCGCGTCCCGTTCCGGCGCCCGCGCCCTCCCCGTACGACGACCCGTACAACCGCCCCTACCAGGGCGGGGGGTACTGACCGTTCCCCAGGGACGTCATGCCTGCTGACAGGATGAGGCCATGCCCACTCCTGCCCTGCACTCGCTGTACGTCCGTCCGGTCAAGTCGCTCGGGGGGTCCTCACCCGTCGAGGCGGCGGTCGAGCCATGGGGGCTCGCCGGGGACCGCCGCTGGATGCTCATCGACACCACGGCGAAGGTGGTCACCCAACGCCAGTTTCCTAGGCTGGCGTTGGCCTTCGCCGAGCAGTTGCCGGACGGCGGGGCACGGCTGTCCGCGCCGGGCATGGAGCCGCTGTCCGTCGCCGTACCCGAGCCGTCGGCCACCATCGCGGCGGAGATCTTCCAGTCGAAGGTGGAGGCGGTACCGGCCGGGGCGGCCGCGGACGCGTGGTTCACCGCCCACCTGGGCCATGACGTACGGCTGGTGCACCTGGACGACCCGGCCCGCCGCCGCCCCATCAACCCGAAGTACGCGCGGCCCGGGGAGACCGTCAACTTCGCCGACGGCTATCCCCTGCTCGTCACCACCGTCTCCTCGCTGGACGCCCTGAACTCGCTCATCGCCGAGGGCGACCACCCCGAGGAGGGCCCGCTGCCCATGGACCGTTTCCGGCCCACCGTCGTCGTCGAGGGCACCGCCCCCTGGGACGAGGACCGCTGGACCCGTATCGCGATCGGCGAGATCACCTTCCGCGTCGCCAAGCCGTGCGCCCGCTGTGTCGTGACGACCACCGACCAGACGACCTCCCGGCGCGGCAAGGAACCGTTGCGCACCCTGGCACGGCACCGCCTCATCGGCAAGAAGATGATCTTCGGCCAGAATCTGATCCCCGAGCACACCGGCACCCTCCGGGTCGGTGACCCCGTGGAGATCCTCGGTTAGGCGGTCCGTCGTCAGGCCCGTCCGCGGCCGGGCCGGTCCGCCCCCGGTCTGTCGCATAGGCCGTGCCGTCCCGGGAACCCGGGACCTCGGCAGATGCGTTGACGGACACGAAAGGGGGTGCGGGCCTGTGCGTGCGGTCGTCGGACTCTGGCGCTGGCGGCACAATCCCCTGCGCCGGGACACCGATCTCGCCGAGGCATGGGTGGCGCTCGTCGCCCTGCTGCTGATGTGTGTGGCCGCCCCGGTCACCGGCTGGATCTGCGGCGGGCTGACCAATGCCTCGCTCCAGCAGTCGGTGCGGCTCCAGCAGGAGCAGCGCCACCCCGTCACGGCCCAGGTGCTGGGCCACGACGAGGGGGCCCGGACGGCGGCACGCGACGCCGAGGCGGCCACCGATCACCAGATGCGCAGGTCGGTACCGGCCCGGTGGACCGCGCCCGACGGCACGTGGCACACCGGGACACTGACCACCGCGCCGCTCGGCGCCGACCCGGGCGACACCGTCCGGATCTGGACCGACGACCGGGGCCGGCCCGTCGAGCGCCCCATGACCGAGGAGACCGCGCGGGAGCAGGCCGTGCTGGCGGGCATCGGCACCATGCTCCTGGCCGCCGGGCTCGTCGAGGGAGTCAGGCGGGTCGTCGTATGGCAGCTGGTGCAACGGCGGTACGCGCGGCTGGACCGGGCGTGGGCGCAGGCCGGTTCCGACTGGGGCCGGACGGGCGCGGGCAGTTGACCGGTCGCCGTCACCACGGTGGCCGACCGGTCAACTCGCCCCCGCCGCGCGCGCTACGGTGGTGCGATCGTCGGGAAAGACGCGCGGCGCACGAGGTGGGGGCAGAGCAGCACCATGGCACAGGGCACGGTCCAGGTGACGCACACCGGCACATCGCGGTGGCGGCGCCGCACGGGCGAGTACGCCTCCCTCGCCGCGGCCCTGGAGGCCGCCGGTGACGGCGATGTCCTGACCATCTCTCCCGGTACGTACCGGGAGAATCTGGTCCTGCACCGCGCCATCACCCTGCGGGGCACGGAGGGCGCGGTCGGTTCGGTGCGGATCGCCCCCGCCGACGGCGTGCCGCTGACCGTGCGCGCCTCGGCGACCGTCCAGGACCTGCATGTGGAGGGCCAGGACACCTCGGCGCCCGCGCTGCTGATCGAGGACGGCACCCCGGAGCTGCTGGACCTGCGGATCGTGACGCGCTCGGCGGCCGGTGTGGAGGTACGGGGCGCGGCGCGGCCCACCGTGCGGCGCTGCACGGTCGACAATCCGGCCGGGGTCGGGATCGGCGTACTGGACGGCGCGGGCGGCGTGTTCGAGGAGTGCGAGGTGGTCTCGGCGGGGCAGTCGGGCGTCTCGGTGCGCGGTGGCGCGCATCCGCGCCTGGAGCGGTGCCGGGTCCATCACGCCTCGGGCGCGGGGCTGTCGGTGACCGGTGAGGGCAGCGGTCTGGAGGCGATCGGCTGCGAGGTGTACGAGATCAAGGGCAGTGGCGTCCAGGTCGCCTCCCGGGCCGCGGCGCACCTCACCGACTCGTCCGTGCACCGGACGACGGCCGACGGGATCACCCTCGACACGGACGCCGTGCTGACCCTCTCCGACTGCGACATCCACGACATCCCGGAGAACGCGGTCGATCTGCGGTCCCGTTCGGTGCTGACGCTGACCCGCTCGACGGTGCGGCGGTTCGGCCGCAACGGTCTGTCCGTGTGGGACCCGGGCACCCGCGTGGACGCCAACCAGTGCGAGATCCACGACAGTACGGGCGACTATCCGGCGGTCTGGGTCAGTGACGGCGCGACGGCCGTCCTGGACTCGTGCCGGGTCCACGACGTGCCCGACGCGCTGTTCGTGCTCGACCGCGGCTCGCGCGCCGACGTGGTGGACAGTGACCTCTCCCAGGTGCGGAACACGGCGGTGTCGGTCAGTGACGGTGCCACCGCGCAGCTCGACGACTGCCGCATCCGGGAGGCGTCCACCGGGGCCTGGTTCCGTGACCACGGCAGTGGCGGCACGCTGAACGGGTGCACCATCGACTCCGTACAGACCGGGGTCATCGTGACCAAGGGCGCCGATCCGGTGATCGAACGGTGCACGGTCTCCTCCCCCGCCGAGGCGGGGTTCTATGTGTCGGCGGAGGGCCGCGGCACGTTCCACGGCTGCCGGGTGACGGGCAGCGGCGGGTACGGCTTCCACGTCATGGACGGCTGCCGTACGACGCTGAGGCGGTGCCGTACGGAGCGGTGTACGCGCGGTGGGTACGAGTTCGGGGAGGAGGGGCCCGTCGTCGAGGACTGCACCAGCGACGAGAGCGGGGTCCTCACCGCGCGGGCCACCACCACGGCTCCCGCCGCGACCGGGTCGGCCGGCGGGCTGCTCGGTACGGTGCCCTCCCGCGTCCCGGCCCAGGTGCCGTCCCCGGCCCCGCCCCAGGTACCGGAGAAGAGCCCGGCGGTGGCCGTACCGGAGCCTTCCGTACGCAGCTCCCAGGACGTGCTCGGCGAACTCGACGCCCTGGTGGGGCTCGACAGCGTCAAGCGCGAGGTGCGCACCCTCACCAACATGATCGAGGTCGGCAGGCGGCGCCAGGAGGCCGGTCTCAAGGCCGCCTCCGTCCGCCGCCATCTTGTCTTCACCGGCTCGCCCGGCACAGGCAAGACCACCGTCGCCCGGCTGTACGGCGAGATCCTGGCGTCCCTGGGTGTGCTGCAGCGCGGCCATCTCGTCGAGGTGTCGCGCGTGGACCTGGTCGGCGAGCACATCGGCTCCACCGCCATCCGCACCCAGGAGGCGTTCGACCGGGCGCGGGGCGGGGTGCTGTTCATCGACGAGGCGTACGCCCTGTCCCCCGAGGACTCGGGGCGGGACTTCGGGCGTGAGGCGATCGACACGCTGGTGAAGCTGATGGAGGACCACCGGGAGGCGGTCGTGGTGATCGTCGCCGGGTACACGGCCGAGATGGAGCGGTTCCTGACCGTCAACCCGGGGGTGGCCTCCCGGTTCTCGCGGACGATCACCTTCAACGACTACGTACCCGACGAGCTGCTGCGGATCGTCCAGCAGCAGGCGGAGGAGCACGAGTACCGGCTCGCCGAGGGGACGGCCGAGGCGCTGCTGAAGTACTTCACGGAGCTGCCCAAGGGCCCCGCGTTCGGCAACGGCCGTACCGCCCGCCAGACGTTCGAGTCGATGGTCGAGCGGCATGCGGGCCGGGTCGCCGTGCTCACCGAGATGAGCACCGACGACCTGACCCTCCTCTACCCGGAGGACCTGCCCGAGCTGCCCTGAGTGTTCTCACTTCGTTGCGGGGGGACCGGCAGCGGCAGGGCGGGCGGGAGCCGGTCGAGCAGTATGGTGCGTTCTTTGGCGAAGACCGGGTCGGCCTGGTAGTCGCCGTGTCCCAGGATCGGTTCGGGCAGCGGGTGTTCATGAGTGCGGCCGTAGACCACCGGGTCTCGCAGCGCCTTGTGGTCGACTTCCGGCTTGTCTCCTTCGGCGGGGACGATCACCGGGCCGCCTATCGGGTCGGTGCGGCGCCACAGGTTGCGCCAGCAGTGCAGTTCCCGGTGGAGGGCGGCCAGTGGCCGGGGGCCGAAGTAGGCGGGGAACCAGCGCCCGTACAGCCGCTCCAGGGGCGAGCCGTAGGTGAGCAGCGCGACCCGGCGGCGGGTGCCGGCCGGGAGCTGCCAGACGGCGGCCGCGGCCAGCACGCTGCCCTGCGAGTGGCCGGAGATGACCAGGCGCCCGCCCGTACGGCCGGTCCAGGACGACATGCGCCAGGCCAGGTCCGGCACGGCCCGCTCGGCGTAGCAGGGCGGCGCGAAGGGGTGGGCGGCACGCGGCCAGAACGTACCCACGTCCCAGAGGATGCCGATGGTGCGGCGGGCGGAGGCGTCCTTGTAGGCGCGGCGGCCCCAGGTGACGAACAGTATGAAACCGAAGCCGATCAGCCAGGACCCGAGCGCCTGCGCCGACTCGGCCGCGCCCTCCACGAAGGGGTGCCTTCCCGTGAAGGCCTTGCCGGGCACGGTTTCGCTCACCCACGCCCCGACGAGGGCGCCCGCGCCGAGCAGGAGGGTGGCGCCGGAGACGATGCCGGCGATGACGGGCGCGGCGTCCGTGAGGGCGGCACGCGCGCGCGTGGCGGCGATGCGCCGGGTACGGACGGAGTCGGGCTTCTCGCCCTCGTACTCGGCCTCCACGACGGGCGCCAGGCGGCGGGCGGCGAGCGCGGTACGGACGGCGAGGACGGCGGCCGGGACCAGGAGCAGGAGCAGCAGGACGGGGATGACGGAGGCCTGCCAGCTGAGCAGTACGGGCGGCCCGATGGGGTCCTCGCCGGTGCCGGGCGTGGCCGGACCGTCGAGCCAGTCGGCGACGCGCTGCGCGACACCGCCGCTCATGACGCCGCCGAGCGCGCACGCGAGCATCGCGGTGGCGGGCCCGCCGAGGCCGTGCAGGACGGTACGGGTGTGGGGGGCGCGGCGGTACAGGCGCCGGGCCACGACGGTGAGGGTGAGGACGAGGACGCCCTGGGCGAGGGTGATCACGCTGAAGGTGGCGTCCCCGGGGAGGGTGCCGGTGGAGCGCCAGCCGGGGCGGGACCAGGCGGCGTACAGCACCGCGAGGACGAGCAGGGCGATGGAGGCGCCGGGCAGCCAGGTGACGACGGTGCGGTCGAGCCGGTTGTCGAGCCGCTTCTCGCTGCGACCCCGGCGGCACACCACCCAGGTCACGACGACCGCTCCGACGAACAGGGCGCCCTCCAGGGTCCAGCCGAGCGCCTCGCGGGCCGGCCCGGCCGCTTCCCGGTCGTGCCGTGCCGCGGCCCCGCCGACCGCGGCGGCGACGGTGAGGAACCCGGCGGCGGTGTGCGCGGCGCGCAGCCGGGCGACGAGGCGGCGGCCGTACCAGAACCCGGGCCGGCCGAGCGCGGGCCGCAGCTTCCGGTCGGGCCCGCCGTCGCCGTCGAGGCCTTCCCGGGGCGGCCGCTGGGCCTCGTACGCGCTCCAGGTGCGGTTGGACAGGTACCACAGGAGCCCCACCAGGGCGGCGGGGACGAGGGCGGCGAGCGCGAGCCGGCGGCCGGGCTGGGACCACCAGCCGCCCTGGACGGCCGACATGAAGCCGAGCCAGGACCGCTCCTCGGCGCAGCGGGCGGACCCGGCGCACTGCCAGGCCGTCAGGTCCAGGGCGACCTCGCAGGCGGCGGCGGTGAGCAGGACGGTCAGGCTCAGGGCGACGAGCCGCACCAGCACGCCGTAGAGCCGGACGGCGGCGGCCTGCCGCTCGGCGGGCGGGCGCATCCAGTGGGCGAGGTTCACCACCATGAACGGCAGGAGCAGCAGCCATAAGGCGCGGGAGCCGTTGCCGGAGGTGAGGTTGCACCAGCAGTACGCCTCCGGGACCGGCCGCCCGTCGGCGAACCGCTCCGGTTCCTCCTCGGCGTGCTGGTCGACGGTGCGCCGGTAGATCGCCGCCGTCTCGTCGCCGGTCACCCGTACGGTACGGGGATCGTCGAGCATCAGCTCGGGCGTGGTGCCGCCGACGCCGTGGACGAGCAGTTCCAGCGCGGCGCCGGGGCGGGTGGGCTCCGGGGTGGCAGGGGGCACGTGTGGGGCTCCCTCTCAGGATGGGGGTTCGCGTTGCGGGGAGGTGCGCGTGACCGGGCGTGACCGGACGTGACAAGAATCGTCGACCGGGGCGGCTGATGGCAGGGTTCTCACGGAATCTCCCCCGGTCTGTCGCCGGCGGGGCCGTGGCAGGATGATGACCCTTGGCCAGCGGTGTTGACGATAGGGAAGGACCGGCCCCTGCGGTGAGCGACAACCAGAACCTCCTCGCGGAGCAGCGGCGCGCCTTGATCCTGGACGAGGTGAGGCGGCGCGGCGGGGTGCGGGTCAATGAGCTCACCCGCAGACTCAACGTCTCCGACATGACGATCCGCCGGGACCTGGACGCGCTGGCCCGGCAGGGCGTCATCGAGAAGGTGCACGGCGGCGCGGTGCCGCTGGTCGAGGCGAGCACCCATGAACCGGGGTTCGAGGCGAAGTCGTCGCTGGAGCAGAGCGCCAAGGAGGACATCGCGCGGGCGGCGGCGGCGATGGCGGCGCCCGGCAGCGCGATCGCCCTGTCGGGCGGTACGACGACGTACGCGCTGGCCCAGCACCTGCTGGACGTACCGGACCTGACGGTGGTGACCAACTCGGTGCGGGTCGCGGATGTCTTCCACACGGCGCAGCGCACCGGCTCGGGCGGCGCCCCGCGCCCGGGCGCGGCGACCGTGGTGCTGACGGGCGGTGTGCGGACGCCGTCGGACTCGCTGGTGGGGCCGGTGGCCGACCAGACGATCCGCTCGCTCCACTTCGACGTGCTGTTCCTCGGGGTGCACGGCATCTCGGTGGAGGCCGGGCTGTCCACCCCGAACCTGGCGGAGGCGGAAACCAACCGCCGCTTCATCCGCTCCGCGCGGCGCGTGGTCGTCGTGGCGGACCACACCAAGTGGGGCACGGTGGGCCTGAGTTCCTTCGCGCGGCTGGACGAGGTCGACGCCCTGGTGACGGACGGCGGCCTCTCGGACGAGACCCGCGCGGACATGGCGGAGCACCTGCCGGGGCTGGTCGTGGCGGGCGAGGAGGACGCGGCCTGACGGCCGTTCTCGGCCGGCCCCCGGGGCCCGGGCGGCCCCGGTACGGGGCCCGAGCGTCGGGCTCGGGCAGCACGGGCGAGGGGCCGCTGCCCGGCCGACGGCTTCGGCGGCACCGGCACGAGGCCAACTGCCCGGCCGGCGGCTTCGGCGGCACGGCGAAGGTCCTGCTGCCCCGCCGACGGTACGGCGGCACGGCTGGAGGCTCGCGGCCCCGGCCATCGGCACCCGCGGCAGCGGCGTCGGTGGGGTGGCGCGCATACGATCGGGGCATGGCCGTGTTCCGGATCGTCCGTGGTGCCCCCCTGTCCGTCACCGAGGCGTGGCGGCGGCTCACCGACTGGCCGGCTCATGCGGCGCGGGTCCCGCTGACGCGTGCCGCGGGGGTGACGCCGGGGCCCGTACGGGTCGGGAGCCGGTTCACGATGCGTACCGGGATCGGGCCGGTCGGGTTCGACGATCCGATGGAGGTCGTCCGCTGTGAGCCGCCCGGCCCGGGCGGCGGCGCCACCGCGGGCGTGTGCCGGCTGGTCAAGCGCGGCCGGGTGGTCACCGGCTGGGCCGAGATCGAGGTGCGGGAGGCGGCGCCCGGGGCGGTCCGGGTGACGTGGACGGAGGAGCTGCGCGTACGGGGGCTGCCGCGGGTGTGCGACGCGGTACTCGCGCGGGCGGGCCGGTGGGTGTTCGGCCGGGCCCTGTCCGGTCTTCTGGCGGACAACTGACGGTGCGCCAGCTATGGTGTGGGGCCCTGGCGCCACCCCCCTCGTATGCCGGAGGTACGGTCCATGGCACGCCGACTGCGACCTGTGCGGCTCGACTTCCTCGAGTCCGCGCCCCTGCGTCTCGTCTTCGACACGGAAGTGGCCGCGCCGCCCTCGGCGGTGTACCGGGCGCTCGCCGACGAAGTCGCCGACAGCCCGTCCTGGTTCACCGCCATCGCCGCCGCCCGCCCCATCGCCGGCGGCGCCGGCCGGGAGATACGGCTGCGCGGTGGTGTGGTCTTCCAGGAGCGGATCCTGGTGACGGACGCCGGTGAACGCTACGCCTACCGGGTCGAGGAGACCAACGCCCCCGGGGTACGGGCCCTGATGGAGGAGTGGCTGCTGACCCCGGCCCCGCACGGCACCGGCACCGGCACCGGCACCGGCACCCGGGTGCGGTGGACGATGGCGGCCGAGGGCACCGCGCCGTTCCGGCTGGTGATGCGGCTGGCCCGGTCCGGGGTGGGCCGCTCGTTCCGGGACGCGATGCGCAACCTCGACCGGCGACTCGCGTCGTCGCCGGCTCCGTAACGTCTCGTATCGTCTCGTCAGGCCGTCAGCGCGGCCAGACGCCGCTGCCGAGGAACTCGTCGATGGCCGCGCTGTACGGGGCGATGTCCAGGCCCTGTTCGGCGAGCCAGGTGTCGGAGTAGTACTTGTCGAGGTAGCGGTCGCCCGGGTCGCAGATCAGGGTGACGACGCTGCCGGTGCGGCCCTCCGACACCATCTCGGCGACGATCTTCAGCGCGCTCCACAGGCCGGTCCCGGTCGAGCCGCCCGCCTTGCGCCCGATGGCGTTCTCCAGGGCGCGTACGGCGGCCACGCTCGCCGCGTCGGGCACCTTCATCATCCGGTCGATGGCGCCGGGCACGAAGCTCGGCTCCATCCGGGGCCGGCCGATGCCCTCGATGCGGGAGCCGCAGTCGCTGGCGGCGTCCGCGTTGCCGGTGGTCCAGCCCTCGAAGAAGCAGGAGTTCTCGGGGTCGGGGACGCAGACGCGGGTGTCGTACAGCATGTAGTGGACGTAGCGGGCGATGGTCGCCGAGGTGCCGCCCGTACCGGCCGTGGCGACGATCCAGGCGGGTACGGGATGGCGCTCCAGCCGCAGCTGCTGATAGATCGATTCGGCGATGTTGTTGTTGCCGCGCCAGTCGGTGGCCCGCTCCGCGTACGTGAACTGGTCCATGTAGTGGCCGCCGGTGGCGACGGCGAGGGCGGCGGACTCCTCGTACATCTTGCGCGAGTCGTCGACGAAGTGGCACTGGCCACCGTGGAATTCGATGAGCCGGATCTTCTCGGGGCTGGTGGTGCGCGGCATGACGGCGATGAACGGCACACCGATCAGGCTCGCGAAGTACGCCTCGGAGACGGCGGTCGAGCCGCTGGACGCCTCGATGACGGGCTTTCCGGGGCGGATCCAGCCATTGCACAGGCCGTAGAGGAAGAGTGACCGCGCCAGGCGGTGCTTGAGGCTGCCGGTGGGGTGGGTCGACTCGTCCTTCAGGTAGAGGTCGATGCCCCACTGTTCGGGCAGCGGGAAGCGCAGGAGGTGCGTGTCGGCGGACCGGTTGGCGTCGGCCTGGACCTTGCGTACGGCTTCTTTCAGCCACTCCCGGTACGTGGGATCGCTGCGGTCCACGTCGATGGTCTCGGCCGGGTACGCCGGGCCCGGCCCCTGCTCCGGCTGCCCTGTGTGTTCCATGGTGCTCACGCGCCACTCCTCGTCCTTCTCAGCTCTCCTGCCCCATCCCGAACATACCCTCCTCACCTGCGCAAACGATGACTTTGATGACCCATAGGCAATGCTTGCAGGGGCGCCCGGCGCGGCGCATGGGGCAGCCGAGGGGCGCATCCACCCACGCGCCCTGGTGTACGGGCGGGTACTTGTGCAGACTGACCGGCATAAACCTGCGCGAAGGGGGCTGGGTACGTCATGGCCGAGGCCGATTTCAGCGCCACCGGCGTACGGATCGAACGGTGGCCGCGTTCGCTGACCCGGGCGGGCGAGGTCCTGATCAAGGACGGCAGGCTGGCGCTCCTCACCAGCTACGGACGGGTGATCGACAGCGCGCCGGTCCGGGCGGTCAGGGCGAGCAGGCCCTGGTTCGCGGGGCGCGACGACGCCATGGTGGCAACGCTGAACGGCACGCGGTACCGGCTGACCATGGGACAGCGCAGCCGGAGGCCCGACGGGGCGGCCGCGGGGGCGCTGGCCGGCCGCCTGCTGGAGGCCGTTCGCCGCGCGGACGGCGGCAGGGACTGACAGACGTGACGGCAGGGACCCACGGGTAACCGGACGCCGCGAGTTGCGAAGCGGTCACCCCTGGTCCACGCTGGACTGACATCACTACCCAGGGTGCACCGGCGGTGACGCTGCGATCCAGCCCGCCGGACCAACAGCCAGCCAACTACTGGATCCGATCTCCGTCTTCTTCCGGACCTCATTTCGGGGAGTCGCAGCCGTGATCAGCCAGGCAAGCAGGCAGTGCACGGTAGAGCTCCAAGCCCTGCCGTCGCGGATCGGTCAGGTCCGCAGAATCGTTTCAGCGCAGTTGCGCTACTGGAATCTCGATTGTCTGATCGAGAAGGCCGCGCTCGGTGTCACCGAGCTCCTGACGAATGTTCACCAGCACGCCCAGCCGGACAAGGTGTGCACCGTCGAGATCGAGCTGATGCTCGACCGGCTGACGGTCTCGGTCCACGACCACGACCCCCGCCTCCCCACGGTCAACACGTCCGACCCGCTGGCCACTTCGGGCCGCGGTCTGGCTCTGATAGAGGCGGTCAGCGAGAGTTGGGGCGCCAGACCGCAGGGCGAGTCCGGGAAGGTCGTGTGGTTCACCCTTCCGGCGCCCTCGTCCTCACCCCTGCCGATCCCGCCCCTCCCGGTGTACGGGGCGGCCACCAGCGGTCCGTTCACGGGCACCGTGCCCTTCGGGGACACGGCGGAGGCGGCGGACGCGGTGCGCGAACGGGCCGCTGTCCGGCCGGCCGTGGCGGGCTGACCGGAGGTGGTGCCCGCCACGCGGGGAGTAGGCTCGCCGGTGACGGAGGGGGAAGGATCATGGGCGAAGACCGCGAGGGCGTGGTCGTCTACTGGCGGCCCGGCTGCCCGTACTGCATGAAGCTGCGCCTCCAACTGCGCTTCACACGGCTGCCGTACACCGAGGTGAACATCTGGAAAGACCCGGAGGCGGCGGCTTACGTCCGCTCCGTCGCCGACGGCAACGAGACCGTGCCGACCGTGAGCGTGGCGGGGACGGCGTTGGTGAACCCGTCACTGCGGCGGCTGCGGGAGGCGGTCAGGACGCATGCCCCGCACCTGATGTGACCACTGCCGGGACCCGGGCCGGGGCCCGGCCGGCACCGGGTTCAGGCGGGTTCGCCGCGCACGCGTCGCCGCCGTTACGCGGCCGGGCGGCCCAGGGCGGCGAGGGGGTCGTCCAGCACCGGCTGCCAGGCCAGTTCGGCGGCGCCGACGAGGCTGTTGTGGTCCAAGGTGCAGCCCAGGATCGGTACGCCGCCGCTGCGGCCCCACAGGCTGCGGTCGGCGACCACCGCCCGGAGCCGCTCGGGGTCGGCGGCGAGAAGTTCGCGGTGGAGGCCGCCGAGGATGATGCGGTCGGGGTTGAGGATGTTGACCAGGCCGGCCAGGCCGAGGCCGAGGCGGTCGATGAGTTCCTCGGTGGCCGCCCGTACACCCGGGTCGCCGGCATGGTCGCGGAGCAGGTCGCGGCTCTGCTGGAGCAGGGAGACCTCGGGGCCGGGGGCGCGGCCGGCGGCCGTGAGGAAGGCGAGCGGGTCGGCCTCGACGTCGAGGCAGCCGCGGCTGCCGCAGTAGCAGGGGCGGCCCTCGGGGTTGACGGTGAGGTGGCCGACTTCGAGGGCGAGCCCGGAGCTGCCGGTGTGGAGGCGCCCGTCGAGGACGAGGGCGCCCCCGACGCCGCGGTGACCGGTGGCGACGCAGAGCAGGTGCTGGGCGCCGCGGCCGGCGCCGTGCCGGTGCTCGGCGAGGGCGGCGAGGTTCACGTCGTTGCCGGTGAAGGCGGGGCCGTCGATGCCGGCCGCCCGTACCAGCCCGGCGAAGATGTCGCGGACGGGCGCCCCGGCGGGCCAGGCGAGGTGGAGCGGGTTGAGGGCGGTGCCTTCCGGTTCGGCGACGGCGGAGGGGACGGCGAGCCCGGCACCCACGCAGCGGCGCCCGCTCTCGCGCAGCAGTCCGGCGCCCGCCTCGACGACGGCCGCGAGGACCTGCGCGGGGTCGGCGGAGACGGTCACGCAGCCGGGCGCGGTGGCCACGATGCGGCCGCCGAGGGCGACGAGGGCGGCGCGGAAGCCATCGGCGTGGATCTGGGCGGCTAGGGCTACGGGTCCGTTCTCGTCGACGGTGAGCCGGTGCGAGGGGCGGCCCTGGGAGCCGGCGGCGGCACCGGGGCGGGAGTCGACGCGGATGAGGCCGAGGGCTTCCAGTTCGGCGGCGACGGCACCGGCGGTGGCGCGGGTGACACCGAGCTCGGCGGTGAGGACGGCGCGGGTGGGGGCGCGTCCGGTGTGCACCAGTTCCAGTGCGGGGCCGAGCGCGCTGCGGCCTCTGTCCAGCCGGGGTGATCGGGTCGTGGTCGCCTTGCCGTTCATGGGGGCGAGTCTCCCATGATCCAGCGGCCCCTCCGGCCCGGCGGTGCAGTTTCGGCCGGTCGTGGACGGGTACTGCGGGCGGCAGGATCACCGGAGGTCGCGGTCCCCCGGAGGCTTCCGGAGGCACCGGAGGCCGGTCACCGGAGGTCGCGAAAGGTCCCGGGAGGTTCCATGGCACGACCCGACAGCGAGACGACGGTCAGGACCCTGCTCGACGAGGCGGGCCGCACGTACGCGGAGCAGGCCGGGATCCGTCTGAAGGACACGCCCCAGCCGCTGTACCAGCTGCTGGTCCTGGCGCATCTGCTGAGCGCCCGGATCCGCGCCGACACGGCGGTGGCGGCGGCCCGCGCCCTGTTCGACGCGGGGATGCGGGACGCGCGGCACATGCGCGACGCCACGTGGCAGCAGCGGGTGGACGCGCTCGGCGAGGGTGGTTACCGGCGCTACGACGAGCGGACGTCGACCCAGCTGGGCAAGGCCGCGGAGCTGGTCGTCGACACGTACGGCGGCGATCTCCGCCGGTTGCACGACAAGGCCGGAGGCGACGTGGACGAGCTGCGCGCGCTGTTGCAGGAGGTGCCGGGGATCGGTCCGGCCGGCGCGGACATCTTCCTGCGTGAGGTACAGGGCGTATGGCCGGAGCCGGCGCCGTACCTGGACGACAAGACGCTGGACGGAGCGGAGCGGCTGGACCTGCCGGCGGACCGGGAGGAGCTGGCCCGCCTGGTCGGGAAGGAGGAACTGCCCGCGCTGGCCGCCGCGCTGGTGCGGGCCGCGCTGGACAAGCACGTCGTCGACGAGGTCCACGAGAAAGTCAGCGAGACACAGGGAGGATCCGGATGACCACCCACGACCGCGGCGGACTTCCGCTGCCCGACTACGACCAGCTGCCCGTCGGCACGCTGGAGCACCGCATCCGGTCGCTCAGCGTCCCGGAACTCGACCAGTTGCTGCACTACGAGCATGAGCACGCCGACCGCGCCATGGTCGTCCAGGTCATCACGGCCCGGAAGCGGCAACTGGACGCCGGAGCCCCCCTGTCCGGCGGCAACCCGGCCGCCTCCAAGCCGGAAACGGCCGGTCACGGCCAGGGCGGCTCACGAGTCTCGCCCGCCACGTCGCCGGAGCCCATGAGCCCGCCGCCACACGGCACGCCGGACCAGCAGGGCAAGCCGAAGGGCGACCGCACCGGCTGACCGCACCGGCTGACCGCACCGGCCGACCGCACCGGCCGACAGCGTTGGCGGACAGCGCCGGCCGACGGTACGAGACGAACCGCCGGGCCCCCGGAACGGCGCCGGTCCCGGCGGTTGAAGGCTGCCGCTCCCGACCCCTATCCTGAGTTTGTGCCGCACCTAAACAAACTACGGACGGCGGTCCCCGGGGGATCAGGCGGAGACACCGCCGCGCGCTCCCTGGCTCGCCTCCGCACCGTCCTGACCCTGTTCTTCGCCCTCGACGGTTTCCTGTTCGCCGGCTGGGTGGTCCGCATCCCGGCCATCAAGCAGCAGACCGGAGCCTCCGCGAGCGACCTCGGACTCGCCCTTCTCGGTGTATCGGCCGGCGCGGTCGTGACGATGACGCTCACCGGCCGCCTGTGCCGGCGCTTCGGCAGCCACCCGGTGACGGTCGCCTCGGCGGTGCTGCTCAGCCTGAGCATCGCCCTTCCTCCGCTGACCCACTCGGCGCTCGCGCTCGGCCTGGTGCTGCTGGTCTTCGGCACCGCGTACGGCGGCATCAACGTGGCCATGAACAGCGCCGCCGTCGACCTCGTGGCCGCGCTGCGCCGCCCGGTGATGCCCAGCTTCCACGCCGCGTTCAGCCTCGGCGGCATGCTCGGCGCCGGGCTCGGCGGCCTCGTCGCGGGTGGCCTCTCCCCCACTGCGCACCTGCTCGGCCTCACGGTCGCCGGTCTTCTGCTGACGGTCGCCGCCGGCCCCGTACTCCTGCGCCGTCCCTCCCCCGCCGCCCCCGAGGCGCTGCCCGCCGACGAGCGGGCGCCTGGCGCGGGGGGCGGCCGCCTCGACGGCCGGTCGCGCCGGCTCGTCGCCGTCTTCGGCGTGATCGCGCTGTGCACGGCGTACGGCGAGGGCGCGCTGGCCGACTGGGGGGCGCTCCACCTGGAGCAGGACCTGCACGCCCACCCCGGCGTGGCGGCCGCCGGCTACGCGCTGTTCGCCCTCGCCATGACCGCCGGGCGCCTCTCCGGTACGGCGATGCTGGAGCGGCTCGGCCAGACCCGCACCCTGGTGGCGGGCGGGGCGACCGCGGCCACCGGCATGCTGCTGGGCGCACTGGCGCCCACGGTGTGGCTCGCGCTGCTCGGCTTCGCCGTGACGGGGCTGGGCCTGGCCAACATCTTCCCCGTCGCCGTCGCCAGGGCGGGTGCCGTGGCCGGCGCGGGCGGGGTGGCCGCCGCCTCCACGCTGGGTTACGGCGGGATGCTGCTCGGTCCGCCCTCGATCGGGTTCCTCGCCGACTGGTTCTCGCTGCCGGTGGCCCTGACGACGGTGGCGGTCCTGGCCGGCGGCGCGGCCCTGATCGGGTACGCGGCACGCAACGCGTCGGCGGCCGGGCAGTCCGGATAGCGCGGACGTGTCCGGGCGTCGCAACCGGTGCGTGACCGCTTCAGGCCATACCGGTCACCGGCACCGCACTGGCAGAATCGCGACATGGAGATCACCGAGCACATCAAGTCCCTCGCCACCGACGGCCGGTCGCTCGCCGACGCGGCCGAGCTGGCGGGCACTGGTGCGCCAGTCCCGACCTGTCCCGGCTGGCAGGTACGGGACCTGCTGCGGCACACGGGCGCGGTGCACCGATGGGCGACCGCCTTCGTCACCGAGGGGCACACCTCGTACCAGCCGCTCGCCGACGAACCCGGACTCGACGACGGGGAGCTGGTCGACTGGTTCCGGGAGGGCCACGACCGGCTGGTCACCGCCTTGACCGCGGCTCCCGACACCCTGGAGTGCTGGACGTTCCTGCCCGCGCCCTCGCCGCGCGCGTTCTGGGCACGGCGCCAGGCGCACGAGACCGCCGTGCACCGGGTCGACGCGCAGTCGTCGGTGCCGGGGGCGGGGGCCGGAGTGGTGGAGGTGACACCCGCGTTCGCCGCCGACGGGATCGACGAGCTGCTGCGCGGCTTCCACGCCCGGGAGAAGAGCCGGGTGCGTACGCCGGAGCCGGGCATCCTGCGCGTACGGACGACGGACACCGGTGATGCGTGGACCGTACGGCTGTCGGATCAGGTGCCGCACGCCGAGCGGACGGCCGACGGGCCAGCCGACTGCGAGCTGAGCGGCCCCGCCGCGCAGGTGTACCTGGCCCTGTGGAACCGGCTGCCGGCCGACGCCGTCTCCACCGCCGGGGATGAGCGGCTGGCGCGACTGTGGCGGGAGACGTCGGCCATCTGAGGAGCCGCGGGTCGCGGCCGGGTAGGTCGGCCCCTCCCCGTGGGTGGAACACGCCATCGGGCTCCGCGCGAAGCACAGGACGCCCCGCGCGGAGCCCGGGAAGCCCCAGCCGCGAACCCCGCGAAGGGCCACCGCCAATCGAACGTGCCCGCGTCGTTGAGCGGTCTCAGCGACGCGGATCGGCGTCGAGGACCGTCGAGTGGGGCATCGTGTGCTCCGTTGGACAGCCCCGAGGACTCCTCGTCAGTAGTCGATGCGGTCGGACTTGGCCAGCCACGCGTCGAACGGCGCCGTACGGTTCGGCAGGTCCAGCTGCTCGACCGGCATCGGCCACAGCGACGCGGGCTTCTTGTCGAACAGGTCGTAGAACTTGCGGTCGTCGAAACCGGCCACCGCGGCATCGTGCCGGTCGGCGGCGTAGACGATCCGGTCGACCCGCGCCCACAGTGCGGAGGAAAGACACATCGGACACGGCTCACACGACGTGACCAGGACGCAGCCCTCGAGGGAGAAGGTGTCCAGCTGCTTGCAGGCGGCACGCATCGCGCTCACCTCGGCGTGCGCCGTCGGGTCCAGGGTCGCGGTGACCTGGTTGTTCCCGAGCGCGACGATCTCGCCCGCCTTGGCGACCAGTGCGCCGAACGGACCGCCGCCGTTCGCCACGCTGTTGGTGGCCCGCCTGATGGCCTCGTCCATCCAGGCGCGCTCGAGCTCGTGGACGCTCGCTTCTTGGGTGTGCGCGGTCATGGTGACTCCTCTTTCGGAAACGGTGGGGGTTGGTTCCCCAGGTGCTCTGCCCGTGCGGGACACCGCACCCGGGACAACAAGTGGGTCCTGCGGGTACCGCCTCGAGTCGGCTCGGTCGGCGAAACCCGCGGGGTTTCATCGCGGCGTGACGCCGGCAATGCGCTCCGGTGCGACCGGGGTGCGGGGAGAGTTCATCCCCGTCGCGTTGCGGATGGCGTTCTCGGCGGTTCGGGTCGCCCCTACAGGTGGCTTCCCGCCACCAGCGCGTCGCCCCGGAGACTCTGGTAGGGCAACGCCCCCCACAGCGCGTCGGCCGGCACAGCGTTGCGATCGTCGAGTTCCGCGGCAACGGTGATACCCGGGCCACTCCATGCGATCTCTACATGCCGAGCGAATAACGTCTTGGTCACGGTCTTCTCCTTCGTTCGGCACGATGTCAGGAGGATGGAGCAGAGTGGTCTACCGCGATGAGGACACGCGGCCGACCCTTCCCCCGTGTGGCAAGCCGAACGAGGTCCGCGGCACTCATTTTTTGCTTCATGGCAACCTGCTCTCCCCCGCTGCAACTTGTTGAGGAGTACACAGCCACGCGAGTGGAGTCAGCTAGGAGTGAAAGACATGAAAGCGCCCACACACTCTTCGTAGACTTCTCCAAGATCCAGTCGGCCCTGCGCACCGGGCCCCTCCCCCGCACCCCCGCCGTCGTTCCTGATCAGGCCGGCGAAGCGAGTGCGGGGACCGCTACGGCCGCCGATGAACATCGTGCGGCGCGGGCAAAAGCGAAGATCAAGCGGCGGCCGCGTGCCACAGCGTGCGCCCCCGACGATCAGCCGCCGCCCGGCTGAGACCGCAGCTCACCCTCCGGTGAAGCGCGGCAGGCGGCTTGCGGTCCGGCCGTCCGGAGACGGAACCTGTGAGGCGGGGGCGATCAGGGGCGTTCGGCAAGCATCCGGCTCAGCACGGCACGCTGGAGGGGCTGCGCCTCGGCGTGCCGGGCCCGTCCCGCGTCCGTCAGGGCCACCCGTACACCGCGCCGGTCCTCGCTGCACATGCCGCGGGACACCAGTCCGTCCTTCTCCAGCCGCGCGACCAGCCGCGACAGGGCGCTCTGACTCAGGTGCACCCGGGAGGCGAGCTCCTGCACGCGGTACGCGCAGCCGCCACCGTCCTCCGCCGCGCCTTCGGCGAGCACGTCCAGGACCTCGAAGTCGCTGGCGCCGAGGCCGTACTGGTGCAGCGCACGGTCGAGTTCGCACATCGTGCGGGCGTGCAGGGCGAGCACGTCGCGCCACCGCTCCACCAGCGCCCGCTCGGACTTCGTCACAGCCACCATGAACCCACGTTAGCAGGGAGGGCATCGTTCGTTGCATCGAAATTAAATGCGTTTGCATCCAATGCATATGCATGTAGTGTGCTGCGCATGACCTCTCCGCTCAACGTCCCTTCCCCTGCCGTGGGTTCGGCCACGGAGGACCGCTGGAGCCCCCGCCTGTGGGGCACCCTGCTGGTGCTGTGTGCCGCGATGTTCCTCGACGCCCTCGACGTCTCGATGGTCGGCGTCGCCCTGCCGTCCATCGCCACCGACCTCGGCCTGTCCACCGCCACCCTGCAGTGGATCGTCAGCGGCTACATCCTCGGTTACGGCGGTCTCCTGCTGCTCGGCGGCCGCGCGGCCGACCTCCTCGGCCGCCGCCGGGTCTTCCTGATCGCCCTCGCCGTCTTCGCGCTCGCCTCCCTGCTCGGCGGCCTCGTCGACTCCGGCCCGCTGCTGATCGCGAGCCGCTTCATCAAGGGCCTGAGCGCCGCGTTCACCGCGCCCGCCGGCCTCTCGATCATCACCACCACGTTCAAGGAGGGCCCGCAGCGCAACCGGGCCCTGTCGATCTACACCACCTGTGCCGCCACCGGCTTCTCCATGGGCCTGGTCCTGTCCGGGCTGCTCACCGAGGTGAGCTGGCGCCTGACGATGCTGCTGCCCGCGCCCATCGCGCTCATCGCCCTGATCGTCGGCCTGAAGCTGATCCCGCACAGCGACCGCGAGGAGACGCGTGGCGGCTACGACGTGCCGGGCGCCGTCACCGGCACCGCCGCCATGCTGCTGCTGGTGTTCACCGTGGTCCAGGCGCCCGAGGTGGGCTGGGCCTCCGCCCGTACGCTGCTGTCGTTCCTGGCCACCGCCGTCCTGCTCGCCGCCTTCGTGACCATCGAGCGGCGCAGCGCGAGCCCGCTGCTGCGGCTCGGCGTCCTCCGCTCCGGCACGCAGCTGCGCGCCCAGCTCGGCGCCGCCGCGTTCTTCGGCTCGTACGTCGCCTTCCAGTTCATCGTGACGCAGTACATGCAGTCGCTGCTCGGCTGGAGCGCGCTCCAGACGGCGCTCGCGTTCCTGCCGGCCGGTGTGCTGGTGGCGCTCTCCTCCACCAAGATCGGTGACGTGGTGGACCGGTTCGGTACGCCCCGGGTGATCGCGACGGGCTTCACGCTCCTGGTCGTCGCCTACGCGATCTTCCTCCAGGTCGACCTCACCCCGCGGTACGCGGCCGTCATCCTCCCCTCCATGCTGCTCCTGGGCGCGGCGTGCGCCCTGACCTTCCCCTCCCTCAACATCCAGGCCACCAACGGCGTGGACGACGACGAGCAGGGCATGGTGTCCGGGCTGCTCAACACCTCCATCCAGGTGGGCGGCGCCATCTTCCTCGCCGTCGTGACCGCCGTCATCACGGCGGGCGGCCACGAGGGCGGTTCGTCCCCGCAGGCGGTACTGGACAGCTTCCGGCCGGGTCTCGTCGTGGTGACCGCCATCGCGCTCGCCGGGCTGCTGATCACTCTGACCGGGCTGCGACGCGACCGCGGTACGCGTACACCGCAGCCGTCGGTCGTGGTCGCGAAGTCGGCCGGTACGAGCGCGGAGAAGGCCGAGCCCGTCGGCGTACGGGACTGACCGGACGAGACGCGGCGTGCGGCCGGTGGGCGATGTCCTTGCCCACCGGCCGCACGCTTGTGACACTCGGGCCATGGGGAATCGAACACAGGCTCAACGAGACGCCATCACCGTCGAGATCGGGTACGCGCTGGTGACCGGGGTGCTTCTCGCGGTGGGGCTGTTCGTCCTGTGCGCCGCGCCCGTGCTCGTACTGGGCCTGGGGGGCGGTGCGGCGCGAGGCGTACTGGTGGTGGCCGCGACGGCGGCGGGCCTGGGGTTCCTGACGCGCGTGGCGCGGGTGCTGTGGCGGTTCGGGGCCGGCGCGGACGCCGGTCGGCCGGACGCGGCCGCCGGTCGGCCGGGCCGGCCGGGGCGTACCGGGCCCGACTCGTAGGCCGGGACGACGAGTTGGGCGCGGTCGCGGGCGGCTACTCCCTGGGCAATACGGCGCCACGATCCCCGAAGGGGCCGTCCGCGGTGAAGGCCAGTTCGGCGAAGCGTTCGCCGATGTGGCGGTGCGT
Source organism: Streptomyces sp. CB03238 (assembly GCF_002099185.1). NCBI lineage: Bacteria > Bacillati > Actinomycetota > Actinomycetes > Kitasatosporales > Streptomycetaceae > Streptomyces > Streptomyces sp. CB03238. Next base: position 237,070 of record NZ_NBCN01000003.1, read on the forward strand.
GGCGGCGTCCGGGTGGAGCTGGTCGGGCAGCGGCAGCTCGGCGAAGTCGGCCGCACCGTAGAGGTCACGGCCGTCGAGGTGCAGGTCCGGGTCCCGGACCGACCGCTGCGCCACGATCCGGGCCAGCTCGTCCCGGATCACGTTGAGGGTCAGTTTCCCGCTCGCGCGTTCCGCCGGATCGCCGGCGGCCCGGAACCGCAACTGCCCGGTGGCGAGGGCCGTGAAGTCCGGGGCGCTGGGGCCCGGGGTGTCCTCGTGGACGGGGCACAGGATGGGTGAGACGACCAGCAGCGGTGTGGTCGGGTGGCCTTCGCGGATGGTGTCGAGAAAGCCGTGGACCGCGGGGGCGAAGGCGCGCAGGCGCATCAGGTCGGTGTTGACGAGGTTGATGCCGATCTTGACGCTGATCAGGTCGGCGCGGGTGTCCCGCATCGTACGGGCGGTGAACGGGTCGAGCAGGGCGTTGCCGCCCAGACCCAGGTTGACCAGGTCCACGCCGCCGAGGGAGGCGGCGAGCGCGGGCCAGGTGGTGGTGGGGCTCGCGGCGTCGGAGCCGTGGCTGATCGAACTGCCGTGGTGCAGCCACACCCGGCGGCCCCGGTCCGGTGCGGGCTCGACGGGGGCATCGGTGCGCAGGGCGATGAGTTCGGTGGTCTCGTTGTACGGCAGCCAGATCTCGACGTCCTTGGCGCCGTCGGTGCCGTCGCCGTCGGGCAGTCCGGTGAAACGGACGGTGCCGACCGGGCCGGGGCGCAGCTCGGTGGTCCCGGTGGTCATGTCGATGGTCAGGGTGTTGCCGCCCGTGACACTGGCCTGTCCGGCCAGGTGGCCGTCGACCAGCAGGTCGTACACGCCGTCGGGGCGGGGCGGGGCGCCCGCGTAGACCCGTTTGGTGGGCAGCGTGTCCAGTTCGACGGCGGTGGCGCGGGTGCGGAAGGCCAGCCGTACGCCGGAGGGCTGGGTCTCGGCCATGGTTAGTTGCCCGTCGGCGCACTGGGCGCGGGCCCAGGCGGGCAGCCGGTGCGGCAGCACGCCGCGCTCGGTGCGCTCCACGTCGAGGGCGCCGCGCAGGAGGTCCGCGGTGACGGGCGTGGTGATCCAGTTCTCGTTGGTGTGCATGGCCTCGGCCTCGACCTCTCGACTCGAAGTGACTGAATGGTCCGGCTTACGTGCGGGCCGACGAGCGTGGGCGGGGGCCGGCGACCCGGGGGCGGGGGGCGAGCCATGGCCGGCCGCCCAGCGGCGTGCCGACCAGCGGGCAGCGGGCCCCGTGGGCTGGCGGGCGGCCGGCGCCTTGCGGCGAGGCCGGCGGCCTGCGTCCGGCGGCCTTGGGGCGAGCCAGCGGGCCTGGGGGGCCGGCGAGCCTGCGGGCCGGCATGCGGGCGGGCCGGCATGCGGGCGG